>BNTP01000025.1 GCA_025996695.1 Bacteroidia bacterium
TCGCTTTCGTATCGTCGCTACTGCTCCAAGTGATGGTTTTGTTGCCGGCATCGGTCGGTAGCACTTTGGCCATAAGTGTTTCATGTTCGCCAATAGCGAGACCAAGAGTAGTTTTGTTGAGCGAAATGCTCGTTACCTGCTGCGTTATCGTCACTCGGCAAGTCGCCCTTTTGTCGCCTGCCTGTGCCGTGACGGTTACTTCACCTTGGGCTATGGCAGTAACTTTGCCATAAGCATCAACCGTCGCTTTCGTGACGTTGCTACTGCTCCAAGTGATGGTTTTGTTGCCGGCACCGGCCGGTAGCACTTTGGCCATAAGTGTTTCATGTTCGCCAATAGCGAGACCAAGAGTAGTTTTGTTGAGCGAAATCTCCCTTACAGGGTTGCTCGTGTCGCTCTCACTGCAACCGCTGAACACTGCCAGCGTTGCCAAAAGAATTAAATAAATCTTTTTCATTTTGAAATTGTTATTAAAATTGTTTATATAAATGGATTTTTTCTTTTAAATTAGACATAAAAAAAGCGTAGACCAAACTCCGAATTATTTGTTTTTATGAGGTTCTTGACTACCTTGACAATCAAATAATGAGTAAAGCCCACGCCAAACGGCGTGAGCGTCTTCACTTTACTCTTGGATGTTTCGAAATTGTCTAGATTTCAGAAAACAAGATGTAAGCTAAACGCTTTTTCCAAAATGTCTTACAATGTGCGTATTAACACATTATTTTCTTTATATCATACGCAAAAAATTATTATCGTGTTTTACAAACCGCAAGGGTAAAACATTATTTTGTTATTTTCAAATTTTTTTTCACAAAAATTATTTTTTTGTTGCGCGATCTCTACGTATTCACTATAAATAAATCGCCCCAAAATTAAGCATTACGGAATTATTTGGCTAAATCTTTTTTTGAGGTGCTATATTTTGCCAACGGAGCCTTGTCCCGCAGGGACGACATGTGCATAACCGTAGGTGGAGCGTAGCGCAACCTACGGTATTGGTGGGCGATACGACCCCTAGTCCCGCAGGGACGGCATTATCATAATCTCGCCCTCGCAGGGCTTAGGAGAGGGTAGGCGCCTTTTTCCGTAGGTTGCGCTACGCTCCACCTACGGTTATGCACGTTTTGTCCCTGCGGGACGGCGCTCTTCCGGCGTAGCCTACAAGAAGACGTGTTGGCAGGGGGTGTCTCCGCTGCGGGACTACGTCCCTGCGGTACCAATGACGGTTTTACGCAACTCATTGATTTTCAACGGGGTTGGGGACTGCCACTTGCCATGAACAATGCAGAAATATGTCATTCTTTTTTATGTAAATTTTTTATAGAAACTCGACATGACGGCGGCGCTTTTTTAAGAGGTCGGGGGAAAGGCAGCGGCGGCTCCGCCGCCGCTGCCTTTCCCCCGACCTCCACGTGAGGGTCGTCTTGTCGACCGAAGCAAAGCGGGCGATAGACCGCTTTGCGGAGCGGAGACATCTCATGCTAACACGCCTTTCTATGGTGTCGCGTTGGCCAACACGCCTTTCCCGCACGAATATCACATCTCCGTATGCCGGAGGCATGCATCGCTCGGTAGCAAATCATCGCCACCCACCTACGGTTATGTACAGGTCGTCCCTGCGGGACGGCGCTCAGGGTGAGCTTGCAGGACTTGCAAAATATAGCACCTCAAAAAAAGATTTAGCCTTTTTAAAAACAGTTTCATAATGGCGATAGAAATTATACCTTCCGATAAATTCAAAAAATCGTTCAAGCAACTTTATAAAAAATATCCTTCTCTAATTGCTGATTACGAAGAATTTGAAAAAGAACTTCGTGAAAATCCAAAAACAGGCGATGATTTAGGTGGTGGCTATCGCAAGGTACGCATGGCTATTCAATCGAAATTTCTTACAAAATGACAAAAAATAAATTTTTTATATCGCGGTGGCGGCAATTTAGTAACCAACTGTGACAGTCAATTATTTCATCGCCTGCAAAATATCCGCCTTCAAATCCTCAAAATTTTCCAAGCCGACGGAGAGGCGAAGCATGTTGGCCGGTACGCAAACCATCTTTTTCAACTCATCACTCAACGTGCCGTAAATAGTTGATAATGGGTGGATAATCAGCGATTTATTGTCGTAAATATTGGTGGCGCGACGAATGACTTGCAGCTTATTCATCAATTGAAAGCAAGCCGTTTGGTCTTTCAAGGCAAACGTCAACATCGAACCCGGATATTCGCCAAATTGTTCGCAACTCAGTTTGTAAAATCGGTCGGTTGGCAAGCCATTGTAATTCACGTTTTGCACGCCCGGAGCGGTTTGCAGAAATTCTGCCAACTTTTTACACGTGTGCGAAGATCGTTCAAAGCGCAAAGCGAGTGTTTCTAATCCAAGACTTTGTAAATGAGCCGTTTGCGGTGCCATGTAAGCGCCCAGATTGCGCGAAATTTCGCCACGTAATTTGACTGTAAACGCTGTTTTACCGGTCGTTTTTGCCAATTCGCCCAAACGTGGCGATTTAGACCAGTCGAATGTTTGATGATCCAAAATCAGTCCACCAATGCTGGTAGCACCGCCTGAAACATATTTGGTGCTCGAAACCACTTCAATGTCCACGCCCAAACGGTTGCCATTAAATTGAGGCCATGTCACAAGGGTAGAATCGGCAATCAACGGCACATTTTTCTTGTGGGCTATTTCTGAAAGTGCCTTTAAGTCAGCCACTTCCATGTGTGGATTGGTGATGATTTCCGTAAAAACAGCGCATGTGTTGTCGTCAATCGTTGCGTCCACTTCGGCCGGATTCAGCATGTCGCAAAACCGCACTTCCACGCCAAAAGCCTTCAGCGTGATGTAAAACAATGAAAACGTATTGCCGAACAGATGAGAGGTCGTCACAATATTGCTGCCCGCATAAGCGATGTTCAAAAACGTGTCGGAAATCGCTGCCATACCGGAAGCCACCGCCAAAACATGCTCTGCGCCACTAATTTGCTTTACACGCTCCTCAAATGCTTCCACCGTGGGGTTGGAAATGCGTGAATAGGTATGCATCCCCGATTTGCCAAGAAACGCTTGTTCCATAGCTTCGGCAGTATCAAATTCAAATGCCGCACCGGCATAAACAGGCATTGAGATGGAGCCATGTACGTCTTTCAGGTGAAAACGCTGGTTCAAAATCACTGTAGACACGTCTTTCTGTTCTTCTTTCATTGTCGTCATTACGGGCTTGACCCGCAATCTCCTTAATTAATTTTTTTCTAAGCCGCAAAGTTACGGCTTTTTTTTGAAAAAATACATTCTGAAAACATATTTTTCAAAATTGTGCAGCTTGACTCATAATCAGACTGCCACTTCGCCTTTAATGTGTGGATGTGGATCGTAATTCAGCACTTCAAAATCTTCAAATTGAAAATCGAAAATGCTTGTGACATTGGGATTAATTTTCAGCTCCGGCAGTGGGCGTGGATCGCGTGACAGCTGTAAATTGACCTGCTCGAGGTGATTTTTGTAAATATGAGCATCGCCCAACGTATGAATAAAGTCGCCCGCCTGCAATCCGGTCACTTGTGCCACCATTTTCAGAAGCAAAGCGTAGGATGCAATGTTGAACGGCACACCAAGAAAAATATCGGCACTGCGCTGATAGAGTTGCAGCGACAGCTTCCCCTCAGCCACATAAAATTGAAAAAAGCAGTGGCAGGGAGGTAGCTTCATTTGCGGAATAGCACTCACGTTCCACGCGCTGACAATGATGCGACGTGAGTTAGGATTAGATTTAATGGTATCAATGATTTCCGCGATTTGGTCGATGTGCCCGCCCGAATAGTCCGGCCAGGAACGCCATTGATAACCATAAATCGGACCCAAATCGCCGTTTTCATCGGCCCATTCGTTCCAAATACGCACCCCGTGGTCGTTCAGATATTGAATATTGGTATCGCCTTTCAAAAACCAAAGCAATTCATGGATAATGGATTTCAGGTGCAATTGTTTGGTTGTCATCATCGGAAATCCCTCCGAGAGATTAAAGCGCATTTGATGACCAAACACACTTAGCGTGCCTGTACCCGTGCGGTCGGCTTTGAAAACGCCCTCATTGATAACCTGTTGTAGCAAATCCAAATATTGTTTCATGTGCGAAAATTTTGTTTGTGAAGTATTCGTTTTTCCGGATACAAAAGTACGAAAAATATTTGAAAAAAAGATTTAGCCAATGCTAATTGAAAATTGCCACTTGTACGAGGTTATCGAAATATAACGCCTTCCGGCGTAGCGTACAGCGAGTTTCCGCCGCCGTTGGCATTGGCTTTCGCCCCTTGTCCCGCAAGGACAGCATTATCATAATCCCGCCCATTCGGGCAACTTGAACGCCGGAGATGTATCCGCAAAGCGGTCTATCGCCCGCTTTGCTTCGGTCGACAAGACGACCCTCACGTGGGGGGCGGGGGAAAGGCAGCGGCGGCGGAGCCGCCGCTGCCTTTCCCCTCTCTCTTAAAAAAGCGCCGCCGTCTTGTCGACCGCAGGGACGGAGTCCCGCAGCGGAGACACCCCATGCTAACAAGCCTTCCTTCAATTGCCCCCTACGGTTATGCACATGCTGTCCCTACGGGACATGGCTCCGTTTGCAAAATATAGCACCTCAAAAAAAGATTTAGCCACGGATTGCCCAATTTAGGGCTTAATATTATAATCGCAGGCGAGCATAGCGTTGTGCGCTACATAAAAATTACAATCCGATGAAGTTTTGCAGGATTTTTTCGCCTACTGCGCCACTTTTTTCGGGGTGAAATTGCGTCGCGTAAAAATTATCCTTTTGCAAAGAAGCGCAAAAAGGCTGGATGTAGCTTGTTGTGGCAATGCTATTGGGATTGACCGGCACGTAATAGCTGTGTACAAAATACACAAATTCGCCGGCATTGATACCTTTATACAGGTCGCCTTGCAAGGCTGTCAGAGTGTTCCAGCCGATATGAGGCACTTTGTCTTCGTGTTTTTGTGGCTGAAACCGCTTGACATCTACGTCAAAAATTCCCAAGCAATTTACATCGCCCTCGTCCGAGTGGCGACACATCAGTTGCATCCCCAAACAAATGCCCAGCACGGGCTGCGTCAAATTGACAATCAAGTCATCCATTTGCTTGACTTGGAGGTGTTCCATCGTCGTTTTTGCTTCGCCCACGCCCGGAAAAATCACTTTGTCGGCGGCTCGAATGACGTCTTTATCGGCCGTCACAACGGGGTTGATGCCCAGCCGTTTCAGAGCGTGAACGACCGAGTAGATATTTCCTGCGTTGTAGTCAATTATTGCAATGTCCATTTTACAATTCGCATCAGGGGATTGCGGGCAAGCCCGCAATGACGATTAACAATCACTTTGCGAAAGCCACCGCACGCGTTTCTCTAATCACGGTAATTTTCACTTGCCCCGGATAAGTCATCTCGTCTTGAATTTTCTTGGCGATTTCGGCTGACAAGCTTTCCGTTTCTGCGTCGGTAATTTTTTCGGCACCTACAATCACGCGCAATTCGCGACCGGCTTGAATGGCATACGTTTTCAACACGCCCGGATAAGAGAGCGCCAATTGTTCCAAATCGTTCAAACGTTTGATATACGCTTCCACGATTTCGCGTCGTGCGCCCGGTCGTGCGCCGGAGATGGCATCACATACTTGCACAATCGGCGCCAGCAAGGTAGTCATTTCTTCCTCGTCGTGGTGGGCTGCGATGGCGTTCACGATGTCCGGTTTTTCCTTGTATTTGTCGGCCAACTTTGCGCCCAAGATGGCGTGTGGCAATTCCGGCTCATCGTCCGGCACCTTTCCTATATCGTGCAACAGTCCGGCACGCTTGGCTTTTTTCGGGTTTAAGCCCAATTCGGATGCCATGATGGCGCAGAGATTGGCTGTTTCGCGGGAGTGCTGGAGCAAGTTTTGTCCGTAAGACGAGCGGTATTTCATGCGTCCAATCATGCGAATCAAGTCGGGATGCAGGCCATGGATTCCCAAATCAATCGTTGTCCGTTTACCGGTTTCGACGATTTCTTCTTCCACTTGTTTGCGCACTTTGTGCACAACTTCCTCAATGCGTGCGGGGTGGATACGCCCGTCCTGAACCAATTGATGCAGCGACAAACGCGCGATTTCGCGACGCACGGGGTCAAATCCCGAAAGGATAATCGCTTCCGGAGTGTCGTCCACAATGATTTCGATGCCCGTGGCGGCTTCTAATGCGCGGATGTTTCGCCCTTCGCGGCCAATGATGCGCCCTTTGAGCTCGTCGGAATCAATTTGAAAGACGGAAATCGCGTTTTCGATGGCTGTTTCCGTTGCCACGCGCTGGATGGATTGCACAATAATTTTTTTCGCTTCTTTGCCGGCGGTCATCTTCGCTTCCTCCACCACTTCATTGATGTAGGCGGCGGCAGATGTTTTTGCTTCATCTCTCAGCGATTGTGCCAAACGCTCTTTGACTTCTTCTGCCGAAAGTCCCGACAACGCTTCCAAACGCTCAATTTCCATCTTGTGAACCCTGTCCAAATCAACTTTTTTTTGTGCAACAATCTCTAACTGATTGTTTAGATTCTCACGCACAGCGTTCAGCTCGTTGTTTTTTTTAGATAGCTCGTCTTGTCTTTGCGCGAGCAACATCTCTTGTTGCTTCGCTTTCGCTTCTTGCGATTGCAATTTAGCATTGCGCTCGTTCGTTTCTTTGTCCAAGTCAGATTTCAGAGAAATAAATTTCTCTTTCACCTCCAGCAATTTGTCTTTTTTGATGGCTTCGGCCTCTTTTTCGGCCTCTGCCAAAATGTGGCTTTTCTTTGACTTTGTCTGAGCATTAAAGGCAAACCACGCTGCTGCACCGCCAAGCAACAAGCAAATGAGGGCGGTAATTATTATTTGTGGTGTCATTATTTAAATTTAAATTATAGTATATATTGTATTTACTCTGTTATTTCTCTATTTTGTTTCAAAAAATCTTCTAATTCCACATTGAGTCGGTGCACTTTCGCCATAATCGGGCCGGATTCGTTTTTCGATTTTTCTTCGAGGGCTTCCCACGAAAAATGAAATCCTGTCAGTCGCAGCAAGGCGGATTCATCCAATGTCGTACCGGAATAATAGGTACTGTATCCCATCAATTTAGCATCAAAAAGGCGTGCTGCACGGCGTGCGATTTCCTCTTCGGTGCGTTTGCACTTGTATGGAAAATATTTTCCATAAATGCCTAAATTTATTTTTAGAAACTCGTTTTCTGATGCCATTTTTTTATTCAGTTAATAACGCAATGCAACGGTCTACCTCTTTCACCATTTGAGCCAAACTGTCTTTTGCTCCTTTGAAATCTGCTTTGCTACCAACCATTGTTTTTGCGATTTTAAGCTTGTTGTATTTCATCTGCAACTCCTTATTTTCGCTTTCCAATTCGTTTTTTTGCTGTGTTAGCGCGGCATTTAGTTGCTTCAATTCACCTTTGTCGCGCCTCAAATTTTCGCACAAAACCATTATTTGGCGCACTTGAGCCTCCAAAGTCAACAATTCCTTATTTTGTTCTTCCGTCACACTTAGCTGGATTTCAGCACAAAATTACACATAATTTTTGGAATAACAAGAGAAGTAGGGAAATTATTTTGTTTTTTCTTGTTTTTCACACCAAAAGCGGTAGAAACGCGGCGCGCGCAAGACATTAAGAGAAGGGTGGAAGGTGGAGGGTGGAAGGTGGAAGGTGGAGGTCTTTACTCCACCCCGTATGGGGTGCAATTTTGATAACCCCGTACAAGCGAAGCGCAGTGCGGGGTGGGGTGACCTCCCTATCCACAGCGACCCCGTATGGGGTCGAACATGCGAATGGCACAACTCCGCATGCCGGAGGCCTGTTTTTTGCTTCGACATAGCGTGGACGCTATGCCGAACTGTGTCTATCACGAAGAGAGTTAGGATCTTGACGCGAATCCCATATATCAGCAATATAGACTGTATTATTTTCATTATAATACACAATCTTGTAGATTTTTCTCACAATTAATGATCGAAACACTTTGGAACGTTCTTTTAATAATGGCTCTCTAAACGCCATGTCTGGCTGCTCTACAAGACGTTCTGCTGCTTTCCTAATATCAGAAATCATCTTGCTCGCGACTTGTTTGCTTCGTTCTTTATAAAAACGATGAATATTGTCCAAGGCTTCCTCCGCCAATGGCAACCAAATTATAACCATTCCGGATGTCTGTTAAACATTTCGTCTTGACTAACGCCCAAACCTGATTTGGAATCCTGCACGGATTGCTCTATGCGGTTTAATTTTTCCTCCATAGTAAAACAACACGGTTTCATTGTCCTCATACCACAATTATTTATTTATTTTTACATTGCAAAGATAACACATTTTTTTGAACAAAACAAAAAAATAGGGACACAAATTTGTGTCCCTATTTTCAAGTATTTGCATTAGACGTGATGATACGCCCTCACTATTTACGGTTCAACATGGATGATTTTCGTTGCACGCACTTTACCCGTGTCTAACAAATCAACTTGGATGTAAACGCCGTTTGTTACAGGTTTGCCTACTTCAATACCTTGAATGTTGTAGTATTTCGTAGAAACTACATTGCCGTCGATTGTGTTGTTGTCGCCTTTGATTTCATCAATAGCTGTAACAATATTATCCGCTGTTACTAAAATGAAATTCAAGTATGCACCGGCATCACCTGCAGAATAGTCGCAAACAGTGCTTCCTGCCTGGTCGTTCAAGTAACGAGCGCCGGTTATAGCTACCTGCCAACTGCCCGGAGCACCAACAAATTCAAATGTATTAAACAATCCTGTTGTCGGATCTTGAGCTTGAATTTTATCTACATCTGAGGCGTAATAGAATTGATTGCCGGCTTCGCTTACGATTAGAAAATCATCGGGCGTTCCAACAAATTTCCACTTTTGAGCATCCGTTCCTTTGCCGTTCACTTGTGCCACTTGTGTCACATTAGTATTTGAGCCATTATCTTGAACAACCTTTTTATTGGCCTCCTGTCTTGTAAACTGTATGTAATACCAAACATCGGCACTGCCGTTAGCAGGGCTAAATGTGACAGGAGATATCAATTCGCTTGCACTTGCTGCCGGAGTAAACAGAACAACATTACCTGCATCGCCATTATAGTAAACATATACGCTGTCGGTAATAGTATTGACATTAAGACCTACACTGTCGGCTTCAAATGCTGTAAAGCACAATTCCCACGCTGCATCCGGTCGTTGATAGAAATACATCGCCTTACCGGCACCGGCAGCTACAGTATTCGCAAAAGTATCACCTGACGCCGGCAGAGTGTCACCGGGTGCGATATAACTCAATTCGCGTCCCGATTTATTGACTAATTTCAAATTGTCTTTTGTACCAACAAACTTCCATTGCTGATCATCATCTCCCGGCACCGGTTGAGTACGCTCAGCGCGTTCGTTAAGACCTTTATCTGTCAATACTTTACCATTTCTCTTAAACGAGATGTAATACCAGTTTTCGTCGCTTGTATCCGCAGAACTGAAAGTCGGCAAACCTAAATCTGAACTACCTTTCAAAATGATTTCTTTGGTTATGCCTGAGCTGGTCAGTGTGAGTGTTGCTCTGTAGTTTTTATTTGCTACCGTTGGAGCAAATGTCACTTTCAACGTGTCGTTTAAGGCCGTCAAAGATGTTTTATTCAAAATGAAAGCAGACGCATCGCCGTCAATCGACACTGAGATACCTTCTGTTCCGGCAATGATAGAAATAGCATACTTCTTCTCAGCTGAAACCGAGTCTGCCCACACTTTACCTAAATCAACTGAGTCGTCGGGTACAACAAATCTTGTTACTACCGAACCTTGCGGAGTGAAAGTCAATTGGTTGCCGCTATCGTTCAAACTGTAGCCTGTAACAGCTCTATTTTGATGATCGTTGAAATACTGGTTACCCACAGCAGCAGCCGTCATTGTATTCCTCAACTGCCAGGTATCGGTTGTGTTGTAGCGCACAAAACCAAACTCTTCGCCATGTCCGGGATCTTCTGTTACGTATCTTTTATCTGTGCCGGCATAATCATAGCGCAATTCAAAGTCGCTCTCCTTGCTAATCAGTGAATAGTGATCCCAAGTACCGGCGATTTTCCACAATTGACCGTCATTTGTTGTATCCAACAATTTTTGTTTAACCGTATCACTCGGTGTTGCAGTCGCCGTCAATACTTTACCTGTGGCATCGAGACGCGTAAACGAGATGTAATACCAATGGTTGTCAGAGTTGTCGTATGAACTGATTTGAACCGGAAAAGTGAAATCAGAATTTCCCGTCAACTGAACTGTTATAGGATCTACCAAAGCTCCGGAAGCTTCTCCAATCGTCAACGTAGCAGTATCAGCTTGCGCCACAGTTGGGTGGTATTCTATTTCCAACGTGTCGCTGTTTGCGGTGAGTGCACCCGTTTTTTGAGCCACGGAGAACGCACTTGCGCCGGGGCCGGTTATGTTGTAGGTAAATGTCATGGTGTTGAAACCATTACCAACAATGCGCAAATTCTTTTTTGAAACTTGATTATTTGCCACATCTCCAAAAGACACTCCGGTAAGTGGCTGAACAAGAGAGTGCGAACCCAACGGAGCTGCTTCCACGAAAGAAATCATTACCCCGTCATTATTAGCGTACCATGTACCAAAACCCAAGTCATTGTTTGATTTATCTATAAGATTAGGAGCCGCTACCCATGTTGCTTGTAGACCAAGATAACTCCCATTGGGGTTCACAATCGTGAAAATTTTTGTGGTTGTGTTGGTAGCAGGAACGGTATAAAAACGATCCGCTTTGACATCACTGCCTATAGCAGTGGCGGTGTAATCAATTTCATTTCCCAATCCACTAATAATTTGATAGCCACCGGTTACGGCTACAAATTTCCAACGAGCGCCGTCCACATTGATTTGCTCTGCATTGATGAGAGGTTGCCCTGCTCCCTGGTCAAAGTACCAGCCTTTACTGGTGCCACCATTTATGGTGGTGGAGGAACCGTTGATTCCCCAAGTGCGTTGTTCCGTCTGGATGTGATACCAAACATCACCGGTACTATTAGCCACACCCGGACTGATAGCTGGCATTGCCTGCGGGTCAATGGTCTGTGCGAAAGCAGTTCCCCCTAACGAGAGAAGAGCCATCATCGAAACTAAAAAAGTTTTTTTCATGTTCATAAAAAATTTAAATGTTTATATTTGTTGTTTATCTAAAAAATTAGCCAAATTATTCTTTGATTGCCACGGGCACGCTGTCTTCATATAACGTTTCAGGATCTATGTCCACATTATTATCCCACGCGACACTACTAAAGCAAACCCTTACAGAGTTAAACATAGAGGGATCTTTCAGCGCACGAAATACGCCAAAATCCAAATAGGGCTTCATATCAAACAACTTCTGCTCGCCGTTCTCAAACGTCAGCAGCAATTTGTAATCAAGCTCCGGCACTACATTTTTGACTGTCCATTCCATATTTGTAATTGATGGCATCTCTTCGCTAAAATACTCGGCAAAATTAAACATTATTTTTCATATATCCAAACAAAATCAAAAAAAAATTAAAAATGCGGATTAGACAGCAGGGTCAACGCATTAAATAGCGTTTCCAGCAAGCAATTTCTGACTTTGTCCCGCAGGGACAGCATTATCATAATCCCGCCCATTCGGGCGACTTGTCCGCCGGAGATGTCTCCGCTGCGGGGCTCCGCCCCTTCGGTCGACAAGACGAGCTTGTCGACCGAAGCAAAGCGGGCGTTAGACCGCTTTGCAGAGTGGAGACACCTCATGCTAACACGCCTGTCCCGCTACGCCGGAAGGCGTAAAATTTCGATAACCCCGCACAAGCGAAGCGGAGGGCACTGAAAAAGTCCCTTTTTTGCACATTTACCCCCTTTACAGAGCCTGTGGAAGGGGTAAAATTGGATTTTGAGGGGTTTTTCAGTGCCCTCGCGAAGCGCAGTGCGGGGGATAGATCTGACGGACAGTTAGCATAGCTGCGTAGTTGCGCTATTTTGATTTTCTAATTGTGAGAAATATCGCCGCTACTTTTAGAATGTGTTTTACAACATAAAAAAATTTTAGGAATGAATGCAAAATATTTGCAAAGATAAATAAGATGTTGTAACTTTGCCGCATAATTAAAAAAACAGACGAAATGAAAACAACAAAAGAAAAATCGGCAAAAAAAGGATACTCTATTGACGAGGCTATAAACAAGCGGATTGCAGAGGGGAAACCGCTATCAGCAATAGCGAAATATTGGCAAAGCGAAGATGGTGGAAATTGGGAAATCGTGGACATGAGGGCGGTATTAAAATGAGATATTACTTAGACACTAATTTGTTGGTATTCATTTTGTCCGGTAAAAAACAAAATGAAATTAGCCCAAAAGTATTTAACATCTTAACCGATTACGCAAATCTACTATACACCAGTTCTGTCGCCGTTAAAGAATTGATATTATTGTATAGAATAGGAAAAGCAAAGCCCTTGTGTTTTAAATCGGAAGAAGATATATTAGATGAAATCAAAAAATCGGATATCAAAATTGTCTTCTTTAATGAGCATCATTTTGCCAAGTATGCAAAATTAAGCATTGTTGAAGGGCATAAAGACATGAATGACCATGCCATTATTTCACAAGCTATTTCCGACAAAATCGCCCTCATTTCTTCCGACCACGAATTTAAGAATTATACAGACCAAGGATTAAACTTTGTCTTCAATAAACGTTACTAACGCACGATAGCATAGTCCTGCGAGGACAGCATTATCATAATCCCGCCCATTCGGGCGACTTGTCCGCCGGAGATGTCTCCACTGCGGGGCTCCGCCCCTGCGGTCGACAAGACGGCGGCGCTTTTTTAAGAGAGGGGGAAAGGCAGCGGCGGCTCTGCCGCCGCTGCCTTTCCCCCCTCCCCCCACGACAAGCTCGTCTTGTCGACCGAAGCAAAGCGGGCGTTAGACCGCTTTGCAGAGCGGAGACATCTCATGCTAACACGCCTTACTTCACTTCGACGCCGGCAAAAACCAATTGTTCCTATCTTTCAGCGTGGCTTTCAACGCAGGATTTCGGCGGCCGACCCATTCAGGCAAGAAAGTGTCGTCGCCTGTGATGTGGCGGCGGCGATCGGAGAAGCGCATCAAATCGGAGAAGCGATTGCCTTCGTAGGCAGACTCCAAAGCGAGTTCTTTGCAAATCATGACATCTACGAAGAGCACGGAATCCATCTTGCTAAATTGATCCATTGGTTTGTTCGGGAAGCCGGGATAGTGTTTATTCTCATCCAAAGTTTCTTGCGTAAAGGCAAAGTAAACCGGATCTGCCCACGAATCGCCCGAGCCACGGTAGTGAACACCAATATTTTTTCTGGGTTGGCCTTCACTGAAACGCAAATCTGTCCAATCGGCAAAAAACGGCGGCGAAATACGATAGTCACCATCCTCCGTAATCCATCCACCCACTTCACCGGCCGACACTTTGGTCGTGTCTCGAAGCGTTTCAAGATTCAAACCATATTTCAGTATGGCAAAAGCGATTGAGGGGTATCCCGCCCAGTTGAGTGCTTCGGCATAGCGCAGTTCTGCTATCTGTGTGCGGAAAATCGGCAATGTCGTTTGGAGGTAGAAGTCTGTTTGACTCAAACAGCCATTGTATTTCGTGATATAAGGCACAGAGTCGGCAGAAACTGTGAATCCATATTGATAAGAACCTGTTGCTGTAGGAAACGTCATATATCTGTTAAAATTCACTGATTTACCGCGTAAATCGCCCCATGTGTATGCAATTTCTTTTCTCTGGGTATCATAGTAAGTAAACCGCTCGGTTTCAAAGAGATCCATACTTGCCTGCGAGGGTTTTATTTTATACACAAATGGGAGATCCTTCTGTAGCACCGGAAGGGCATAATTAACTAACTTAAGTTCATCGCCATCTTTGGAAGAATAAAACATCACGGTGTTCACTTCGGAAACAAGTGGCTCGCGGCTGAATACACTGCTCCAAGAGAAACTTCCGCTATCAAAAGTGTTGTTCATCCAGCCGTTATAAAAGCTACCACCGGAACGATAGCCGTAACTGCTATTACCATAGTACAGAAATTGATAATATATATACGCAGCAAGTTCGTATGAGCCTCCCCACAAAGCCAATTCGGCCATCAACTCAGCTGTTGGAATAAACATAGAAGTGCTTTCAACATCGCCCAATTTGCCATAATTAGGCGTAGGGGTATTGATGTAAGGCAGCAAGTCCTGATACAAAACATATGCCAAAGCCTCCATCTGCCCGTCTTGCTTCATATTGTAGGTGGTGGCGGAGTAGTCTTTATTCATATCTTCCAAAGTCAAAATCGGCTGTGTGAGATAAATCACTTCGTCAAAATTCAAGGCCAATTGCAAGTACGTCCACGCACGGAGGGTTTTCACTACGGCAAATTCTTGCAGCAACACTTTGCTTCCCGCAGCCACAATGCTCGTGTCGGCATGGGCAATGTAATAGTTGCAATTGTTGATGACCTGATAATATTCTTTGGTTGAAGCGTAGGGATTGCCTATCCTCACATTAAAGTTGGAAAGTTCCTGCAAATTCTCATCCGAATTTTCAGTGATATCCATCAAATCGCCGCGCAATTCACCGATGAGGACGTAATTTTCGCCCAGTTTTTGCATCTGTTTGAGTATACCCAACACTGAATACAAGCTATCGTTTGCCGAGTCCAACGTATTGTTTCCGGTCTTTAAGTAGCGGTCGGAGTCCGTATCAAGCATATCGCTACAAGCGGGTATGCCCACCCCCATCAAAATCGCAAATCCCAAACAAAATATCTTCTTCATACCAATAATTTTTAATTTTTAATTCTTAATTTTAATTATAAATTAATTCTCACACCCAAGTAGTAACTGCGGCTTTGCGGCTGCAGACCGGCATCAATTCCTTGACCCAACACCGAATTGTTCATCGAAAATTCGGGGTCAGAACCCATGTATTTTGACCAGGTGTAGAGATTGTTGACCGTTGCCCACACGGTGACACCTTGCAGGTAGGTGAGATTGAACGGAACCTCGTAGGACAAAGTCACTTCTTTTAATCGCAAATATGAACCGTCTTCAATCCAGCGGTCAGAGAAGCGACTATTGCCTGCGGGGTCGCCATACACAGCTCTTGGCATGTTAGTGATGTCGCCTTCCGTTCGCCAACGATTCATCATGGCTGTTGACTGATTGAAGAGCGTAGCTCCCGATTCCAATTGCGAGCGCAAGTAGTTATACACATCGTTGCCATAAGAATAGGTTGCCATCACGTCCAATGTCCAACGTTTGTGTTGGAACTTATTGGTGATTGTGCCGTAAAAATCCGGATTAGGATCGCCAATAATTTGGCGGTCATTGTCGTTGATAATCGCTTTACCGTCGAAGTCATCTTGGGTGTAACTGTTCACAAAACGCACATCCCCAGCTTGATATTGTCTGTAGCTGCGGTTCTCATTTTGCTTGTAGATGTTAGCCTGAGCGGCTTCTTCTGTTGTTGCGTACACGCCATTGGTTTTGAAACCGTAGAACACGCCGGCCGGCAGACCGACTGCGGTGCGAACGACGCCATCCAAGATTTCGGTGTTGTAATCGCCATCAGGCAAGGCCGTGATTTCGTTCTTGTAGTGGCCTATGCCGGCACCCAATTCCCATTTCAGCACGGGCAAGTTCAGCAATTTGCTATTGAAAGCAAACTCGTAGCCGTTGTTTTTCAACGAGCCGCCGTTGCTCCAATAGGAATCCAAACCGGTAATTGATTTCAGCGATTTGAGGGTCAACAAATTATCTGTCTTGCTGCTAAACACGTCGGCCGACAAAGAGAGGCGTTCATTAAACAGGTGCAGGTCGATGCCTGCGCTTGCTTTTTTGGATATTTCCCATTGGATGCCTTCATTTTGGATGTTGGCAATACTCAAACCGATGGCGTTTTCTATGTACTTGACCGGAGCAAAGTAGGAGCGACCGGCAAAAGCCTCTACATCATCGTTACCGGTAACGCTGTAGCCTGCGCGCACTTTCATAAAATTGATCCAGGACACTCCGCTCAGGAAATTTTCCGACGACGCAATCCAGCCGCCTTCCACAGCCGGAAACAAGGCCCATTGCTGTCCGAGCATTTTGATTCCGTCCGCTTTTTTGCCGAAGCGTGAAGACGCGTCCGCCGAGGCGGTTACAGAAAGGAGGTATTTCTTTTCATAATCGTAAGCCGCGTTAACATACCACGACATTGATTTCCAGGCATTGTTTTCGCCTGTGGCGAAGCGGTAGCCCATCCCGTCCACCAGCACTTTCGTGTTGTCATTACCGGTATTGTAGCCTCTGGGCAAATCCGATTCGTAGTTATCCGTCATGAAGCGAAAGCCGCCCAACAAATTCAAGTCGCCTGCCTCGTTGAAAGTAAAATTCCAGTTCAGTTTGGTATTGCTGAAAATAGACGTTTGACGTTGGGCATAATCGCGCACTTCGTTGTCGGCACGACCAAACAGATTGACTGTTTGAGGAGCCGCTCCATCTTTCGGCACGAAAAACGACTCTTTCACACGCTGCAAAGTATAGCCAAACGTGCTTTCCAAGCGAATATCTTTCGTGAAATTGATATAGGGGCTCACGGTCGCGTTGAATACCGTGCGATTAGACTTACCCACCGCCTTGTCCACCAACACCATCGGATTAGACAACATACGGAAAGGATCAATCTTGTCATGATCTTCATAGT
>BNTP01000026.1 GCA_025996695.1 Bacteroidia bacterium
GCAAAAACCCGCTTCGACACCCACTTTTGCACCCAAAAATCACCCATTTTTCGGGTGAAAAAACCCACTTTTTTTTCACATAAATTAAGAGATTTTTCTGTCAAACTTTGTTAAATACTTGTTTGGTCGGAGTATATGCGGTACTTTTGTTCTCGAAATGAAATCAGCTTCATTTCACGAAAATAAAAAAACGAGGATTCTTAACAGGAATCCTCGTTTTTGGGTAAAAATGGGGGGGGGAAAAATTTGGGGGTTATTAGACATTCCATATCTCGAAGATATGGAATGTCTGAAAAAAAATGATTTTTTTGAATGCGGCATTCAATTCTCAGCAGAACTCTTGCAACAAAATGTGGAACGGCTACAGCAGTTGATGGATTTGTTTATAAATAACACGGCGGCTCATTATATCAGGGAGTTAGCTCTGCCTGATGCGCAATGTGAGGTAAGAAAGGTTAAATGAACAAAGTTAGAGATTAGTTGTGGCTGTAAAAATCTTTGTTTATTCCCATGTCGAAACGTCCGCTCGTGATAGATTCCGGTCTGCCGTTGACAAAAAATTTGATATTGAAAGTGCCGGAAAGAATCACCCGGTTTTCCACTTCATCTACGCGCAACAGTTGTGCCCGCCTGAAAGTCAAATAACTCCCTTCCAGCGCGGTAAGGACGTTTTCTCCCGCATGGTCTTTATTGATTTTCACTTCACAAGAAGCATTGGTCAAATCAATCGTCGTATTATTTAGTGCCAATAAATCCTGATAAACAGTCATTTTTGAAACAGGAAAGGAAAACGTCAAGGTCATTTTTCTTTCGCCATAACCCAAATCACCAATTAAAGAAAAATGAAGCAGTCCTTCGGTATAAATTATTTTACAGGGAACAGTCCAATTTACGGACAGAAAATACTCCCTCTCGTATTTTGCCCCAAAAGAATTATAGCCCCATTCAGTATAAGCCGGTAACAAGGGATCGGTTGGATCCGGAACAAAAACAGTATCGTCCAAATCATCACTACAAGAAACAAACAGCAAAAGCAAAAAAAGATATTTTTTCATAAAATCATTCATTATTCATTGTTAATTATTCATTATTCCGTTCCCACAGGGTAAGTTTTTCCCAAAGGGATTTGCACCGAAAATTGAATGCCAAATCCCGCATTTGGCCGAATAAAGGCAGAACCTTCCGAGCTGAACATGCCGCAAGGGAAATGCAATTCCAGATTAAACCAGGGAAGTCGAGCCATTTTAAACCCAATAACCGGATAGAGATAGGCATTGAAATCTTGGGGTTTATCCACTTGATCCTCAACCGTTTGTGCATGCCGATTCATTGCCGCATTTTGAAATGTCACACTATTGTTTGTGGAAAGACGATAGTTAAATGCTGCGCCTAATTTGAAATAATGCTGGAAAAACCAATCATGGTTATTGGGGAAAAATCGAAATTCCAAAGGAACACCGACATAATAGCTGTTTTGAGTGATGTTTTGAATTTTGGCATAATCCGTCGTTAGCCGGTCTTGACGAAGTAGCCATAAAAAATACTCCTTATCCGAATCGAAAGTAGAAGAATAGTTAGAAAAGCGAAGTCCGGCGGCAATCCCAATACGATTGTGCCACAAGAAATATTCGGCCTTTGCGCCAACATACGAAATAGTCATTGACTGGTTTGAAAAGTTGAATCCACATCCGAAATCCAAAAAATCGGGATTAGTCTGTCTGACTCTGTCCGGACTGATTGCATCCCCCCAAAATGCATCCCTGCCGACTTCAATGCCAATTTTTAGATTATTTGTCCGCTCATTATCTTCTGCCCGGATAGTCTCCGGAGGGCACGAAGCAAACAAAGCAAAAACAATGATCAAGATTTTTCTCATAAAGCGAATTATTGCGTTAGAAACTAAAACCGGCACAAAAGTAAAACTTTTTTTGATGCGAAACAGTTAAATCAGAAAAAATAATCAATAATTTAACAAATTTGTTGTACTTTTGTAGTTGGATGTCAAAAAAAATTTATCGATAATATGAAAAAGTGTGTTGGAATTTTGATTTTATTCAGTTTCTTAGTAACAGTCGCATCAGCTCAGAAACTAATATGCGCGCAAAATACAATCAAAATTTGGGAAGGAACGGCAATGACAAATCAACAAAAGCGTAGCGAGCTAACTGTATATCTTCCTGAAAAAGAAAAGAATACCGGCATTTCAGTAATCATTTGTCCCGGAGGAAGTTACTATTGGCTTGATATGAACAATGAAGGCTTTTCTGTTGCTAAATATCTTAACAAACAGGGGATTGCGGCTTTTGTGTTGCGCTACCGCAGAGCACTTTACGGCAATCATCATCCTGCCATGATACAGGATTTGCAACGCAGCATTCAATTGGTCAAAGAAAATGCGGAAAGGTATGACATTAATCCCGATAAAATAGGCGTGATGGGATTTTCGGCAGGTGGACATTTATCCGGCACCGCGGCTGAATATTTCGATACTAATTTTATGCATGATTTGGATATTGAACCCAATGTGTCGTTAAAACCGGCATTTGTCGGAATGATTTATCCGGTTGTTTCGATGGAAGACAGCATTTGTCACAAAAAATCGCGCAAAAATCTGTTAGGCAAAAACTTTTCTGCCGAACAGGCAAAAATGATGTCGCTCGAACAAAATGTGCGCTCAGATATGCCTCCGGTGTTTTTGCTGCATTGCACGGGTGATAAAACGGTCAATTATCGCAACAGTGTGGTTTTTGACCAAGCGTTGACGGAGAAAAACGTGAACCACCGATTTCTCTTGTTGGATGAAAACGGACACGGTGGACACGGTTTTGGTATTCAGCCTAACGGCAAAGCGACAGGATGGATTGACGAATTTGTAGAGTGGGCGCAAAACAATGAATAATGAATAATGAACAATGAATAATGAATAATGAACTACAACTACGAATGCACGAATTTAATGCGTGAATCATAAGTCGTGAATTTGTAGTTAAATAAAAAAATAATAAAAAAATAACACAAAAATGAAAAAGAATTTATTTTTTACGGTTTTAGTCAGTTTGTTTATTGCCACAGCAATAACTTCCTGCGGTGATGATAATATTGGTGGTAACAACGACGGTCTTGGCATTTATACACCTCCGGCCGACATGACTGTGGATGATTTTACTCGTTTGTTGGAAGAAGTAAAAGAGGCTGTTTTTAAAGAATCATTTACAGCAAAAGGGATAGCTACGACTTCGAGCGCGCTCACATTGGGCGACGGAGAGCCTGTCAAAATGAATAATAAGACAAGGAGTACCACTGAAATGAACAGGAATACAAAAAAATACCTGACGACAGAATATGCAATGGCAGGTTCCGAAAATTATCTTCCTAATCAATTGCTTGCGCTTGTATATATTGACGGATATACGCTATACAATATGCAATACAGTTACAGCGCATCTGTCATGGAAAGTAGAAAAGCAACCGATGCAAATGTCGATTGGAGTCTTGAATTTATTCTCAATGAAGGCAATAGCGAGGGAGAGATTAATTATTATGACTGTAAAATAAACGGAGATACCATTACAGTAAAAGCGAATCTTTCGCCGGAATCTTTCATCAAAACTAATCTTACCCTTAAAATAGTGCTTACCAAAGACAAAAGATATCGCTATATAAAAACAGAAATCAGTCAGAATAGTGCTATATTTAATTCCTTTACTACCTCAGAAGCAACCTATGCGTATGGCATTACCAATCCGGTCTTGCCTGGCAACTTCAAAACGAGCGATTTTACTCCTATTCCACAGTATAGTCTTCAAGTAGAATGGGGAAATGGCAAATCAAATACTTTCTATACAAATAAGGTAGAAGACGGAATTGGGACAATAGAAACAGCATACATATTGAATTTTGCCCCATCGGTAGCAGAAAAGCAGCCGTATTTGTATAACAGCAATGGAGAAAAGGAAAGTGGTATTATTGAAATCAATGCGGATAATCAACAATTTCATGTGCAATGGGAATAGTTTTTAACTTTATAAAAAACAAATGATGAAAAATAAGGCTAAATCTTTTTTTGAGGTGCTATATTTTGCAAACGGAGCCTTGTCCCGCAGGGACAGCCCTTTATTAACCGTAGACTTCAGTCTACGGTATAGAAATACGCACGATAGCATAGTCCCGCAGGGACGGCACTATCAAGTGTCACCCCTGCGGGGTGAAGGTGGCGTGTGGCAGGTTGTCCGTAGACTGAAGTCTACGGTTAATAAAGTATCGTCCCTGCGGGACTGCGCTCAGGGCAAGTTTGCAAGACTTGCAAAATATAGCACCTCAAAAAAAGATTTAGCCAAATTTATTTGCTTTTGCCGAGTCGTGAAAATAATCTGCTCAGAACGAACAAATATTGGATTAAAAAGCATATTTTAGATGATATTATTCTTTAAAAAGCTGAATGACACGATTTTAGCGGTCGACGCCGCTAAAAAATTGACGGCCGAAGATTTGAAAAAACTGCTCTGGCTCTTTGGTGATGCGGAGTTGCTGAACAATGCCGACAACAATGCCGAAGCAACGCGGGACGCCGCGTCGTTACGTGGTTTTTTGGTAGGCCCTCGTGCCGAAATGGTGACGCCGTGGAGTACAAATGCGGTGGAAATCACCCAAATCATGGGCATCGAAGGCATTGTGCGCATCGAAGAATTTCAGATAGTAGCCCCCATCCCCCCCCTCAAGGGGAGAGTTAGTTCTCCCCCTGAGGGGGAGTTAGAGGGGGCTATTGAGCACGACCCGATGTTGCAACGCATTTATGCAGGTATCGACCAACAGGTTTTTTCAATCAACAAAAAGCCCGAAGCTATCGTTGATATAACTGATATTGAGGCATATAACCAACAGGAAGGCCTGGCTCTAAGTCCTGAAGAAGTGGATTATCTGAATGATGTGAGCACGAAAATCGGACGTCCGCTGACCGACAGCGAGGTGTTCGGCTTTTCGCAAGTCAATTCGGAACATTGCCGTCACAAAATTTTTGGCGGGACGTTCAAAATCGACGGTCAAGAAAAAGAGATGTCGCTGTTTGAATTAATCAAAAAGACGTCCAAAGAGAATCCTAACTTTCTGATTTCCGCTTACAAAGACAATGTGGCTTTCAATCAAGGCCCCACGATTGAACAATTTGCACCCGCGAGTCCCGAAAAACCCGACTTTTTCCAAACGGAAACCATCGAATCGGTCATTTCGCTGAAAGCCGAAACGCATAATTTCCCGACAACTGTTGAGCCGTTCAATGGAGCTGCTACGGGCACCGGAGGCGAGATTCGCGACCGCTTAGGCGGTGGGAAAGCCTCGCTTCCGATTGCAGGAACAGCTGTTTACATGACCAGCCCCCCAGCCCCCCTCAAGGGGGGCATGAAGCTCCGCAAATGGCTGTATCAAACACCCGAACAAATCCTGATTAAAGCCTCAAACGGAGCTTCGGATTTTGGCAATAAGTTTGGTCAACCGCTGATTTGCGGCTCGGTGCTGACGTTTGAACACGAAGAAAACGACAAGCAATTTGCTTACGATAAAGTGATTATGCTGGCCGGTGGGGTGGGGTACGCGAAGAAAAGCGATGCCCTGAAAGGCGAAGTGAAACCGGACGAAAAAGTCGTCCTGCTGGGCGGCGATAATTACCGCATTGGCATGGGCGGCGGTGCTGTGAGTAGCGTGGACACCGGAAAATACGCGAGCGGCATTGAACTGAATGCTGTCCAACGTGCCAATCCGGAGATGCAAAAACGCGTTGCTAACGTGATTCGCGCCCTCTCGGAATCAAAAAATAATCCGATTGTGTCGATTCACGACCATGGCGCAGGCGGTCACTTGAACTGTCTCTCGGAATTAGTGGAAACGACCGGCGGAAAAATCCAAATGGATGCGCTACCGGTGGGCGATCCAACGCTGTCGGACAAGGAAATTATCGGCAACGAAAGTCAGGAGCGCATGGGCATGGTGATGAAAAAGGACGCCATTGATTTTGTGCAAAAAATTGCTGATCGCGAACGTTCGCCAATGTATGTGGTGGGCGAAACGACTGATGATGAACGCTTTGTGTTTGAACGCGCGAATGGACAAAATCCGTTGGATATGCAGTTGTGCGACTTTTTTGGGAAGCCGCCGCGCACGGTGATGGAGGATGTGACGGTGAAAGAAACATATAAAGCACCTCTTTATGATGAGGGGGGTGCGGGTGAGATTGCGGGTCGGAGCCCGCAACGCAATGACGGAGTGTCTTTGCTGACATACATTGAGAATGTGTTACAATTGGAGGCTGTGGCTTGCAAGGATTGGTTGACGAACAAAGTTGACCGGTCTGTCACGGGCAAGGTGGCTCGTCAGCAGTGTCAGGGCGAAATTCAATTGCCGTTGAGCGATTTGGGGGCTGTGGCATTGGATTATCAAGGCAAAGCAGGCATCGCGACGAGTATTGGTCACGCGCCGCAGGTGGCGTTGGTGGATGCCGCCGCAGGTTCTGTGATGGCGATTGCGGAGGCATTGACGAATTTGGTTTTTGCGCCGCTCACGCACCAATTGAAAGGCGTGTCGCTGAGTGCTAACTGGATGTGGCCTTGCCGCAACAAAGGCGAGGATGCCCGTCTGTATCAGGCGGTTGAGGCGTGTTCAAATTTTGCAATTGCGCTTGGCATCAACATTCCAACCGGAAAAGATTCGCTGTCGATGACACAAAAATATAGCCTCCCCCCAACCTCCTCCACAAGCGAGGGCGTTGCGAAGGTGATGGCTCCCGGCACGGTGATTATTTCGGCGGCTGCAGAAGTGTCTGATATTAAGAAGATTGTGTCGCCTGTGTGGGTTAATAATCCTGCTTCGGCACTTTATTATGTTGATTTCTCGCTCGACAAATTGCAATTGGGCGGCTCGGCTTTTGCGCAATCATTAAATAGGGTAGGGGACAAAACGCCGACTGTGAAAGATGCAAGCTATTTCAAAACGGCTTTCAACGCTGTTCAGGACTTGATTGGGAAAGGATTGGTGTTGGCCGGTCACGATATTTCGGCAGGCGGATTGGTTACGGCCTTGTTGGAAATGACTTTTGCCAATACAAAAGGCGGTTTGGACGTGAATTTGGACGGTATCGCAGAAACGGATTTCATCAAAATACTGTTTGCCGAAAATCCGGGACTTTTATTGCAAACGGCTAATATTCAGGCATTTGAAAAAGTGTTAGCGGACAATGGAATTGGCTTTATTAAGATTGGTAAGCAAACTGACAACCGGCAACTCTCCCTTACAAAGGGCTCTGTGACGCAGAATTTGGACATTGATGCGTTGCGTGATGTTTGGTACAAATCGTCCTATTTGTTAGACCGTCGTCAGTCGGGCGAAGCAAAAGCTCAAGAACGGTTTGATAATTATAAAAAGCAGCCGCTGGTGTTTCAATTACCTGCCCCTCCCCAACCCTCCCCTCAAGGGAAGGAGTCTGGTTCTCCCCCTGAGGGGAGGTTGGGTGGGGCTTACCCGAAGGCGGCGATTATTCGCGAAAAAGGGACAAATGGTGAGCGCGAGATGGCTTATTCGCTTTATTTGGCTGGATTTGATGTGAAGGATGTGCACACGACAGACTTGGTGTCCGGTCGCGAAACATTGGAAGGTGTGAATTTCATTGTCTTCTGCGGTGGATTTTCCAACTCTGACGTGCTTGGTTCGGCGAAAGGCTGGGCGGGTGCGTTGCTCTACAATGAAAAGGCGAAGTCGGCGTTGGACAAATTTTATGCGCGTCCCGATACGTTGAGTTTGGGCGTTTGCAATGGCTGTCAGTTGATGGTCGAATTGAATTTGTTGCAGTTGAAAGGCGACCAAGTGTCAAAAACGCTGCCTAAGATGTTGCACAATGATTCGCACAAATTTGAGTCGGAATTTGTGTCGGTGGCAATCCCTGATAACGAATCCGTGATGTTTGGCTCGTTGTCAGGCACAAAATTGGGCATTTGGGTGGCTCATGGTGAAGGCAAATTCAGTTTGCCGTTGGCGGAAGATCAATATAATATTGTGGCGAAGTATGCCTACCATAATTATCCGGCCAATCCGAATGGCTCCGATTATGATGTAGCGGCTTTAGCATCGCCGGATGGCCGCCATTTAGCGATTATGCCACATTTGGAACGGTCGATTTTTCCGTGGCAGTGGGCGCATTATCCGGCAGAGCGCAAGGATGATGCCGTGACGCCCTGGCTCGAGGCGTTTGTGAATGCACGGCAGTGGGTAGAGCAGCATACTCCGTGAAAACGGGGGATTGCAGGTCAAGCCCACAATGACAATCCAAGTCAGTAACCTCTGTTTAAGAGTTGCCGACTTGGTGTTAAAAATACAGTTGATACATGGGGATTCACCTCATGTAGCGAAGCTTTTGTGTAAATTAAAAATAAAATAAAATGACAACAACAACGAAAAAAACAGCGAAAACAGCGAAGGAAATTACAGGAACGGATTTTTCAAAATATCTGTTTTGGGATACTGAGCCTTCCGAAATAGATATGGACAAACATGCGGCTTGGATTGTTGAGCGTGTGTTAGACTATGGCGAGTGGAGCGATGTGAAACTTATTCGCGATTACTATGGCATGGAAAAGTTGAGAGAAATTGCTTTAAGGATAAGAAGTATGCACCCGGAGTCTTTATCTTTTATCGCAACAGTTACACATACCCCAGAAATTCAATTTAGATGTTACGAACTACTACAGTCGAAGGACTCACATTGGTACTTTTAAAACGGTTACAACGCGAACCGTTATTATCTGAGTTGCGCTTGGTGGGCGGAACGGCTCTTGCTTTGCAATTGGGGCATCGACATTCCATTGATTTGGACTTTTTCGGAGCCTTTGAAGGTACAGGACTGCAAATAGAGGGACAACTACGACAGCATGGATTTGATGTGAAGTTAGAATATGACACTAAAACTATCAAAACGTTTACTGTAGATGGCGTAAAGGTGGATATGGTAAATTATCCTGCGCCTTGGTTGGAACCTCCGATTGAAGATGAAGGGGTTCGGATGGCTGGTTTGAAGGATATAGCGGCGATGAAATTGTTGGCAATTACCAACCGTGGTAGAAAAAAAGACTTTATTGACCTTTATTTTCTTTTGCAACGTTTTACCATGCCACAAATGTTGGATTTTTTTCTAAAAAAATATTCTGCTAACACTACTTTTAATGTTATGCGTAGCCTATGCTATTTTGCTGATGCAGAGCAAGATGTAATGCCTAAAATGTTTGTCGATGTTGGATGGGATGAAATGAAATCAGCCATACGTGCAGTAGTGACCGATGAATTGAATAAAGAATAAGATAGTCATGTCAAATCCCCGATACGTTGAGTTTATATGAATAAACAAGCATTTGAAGCCATATTACCCCTTAAGGTAGAGTGTGTGGTAGGAGAATTGATGAATCAAAAGAAACTCTCATTATACAAAGCCTTGTTTTATTTGTATTCGTCGCAACTTTATCAATTATTGGAGCGCGAAGACACGAAAGTTTGGCATTATAGTCCGATGATGCTGTTTGAATTGTTGGAAAATGAAAAAAAAACAGGGAAGTTACGACTTCCCGAGTAGTGTATGGGAAATGATCAAAATATAAATAAATTCATCATCTTTTGTCTTGAAAATTACAAGAGTGCACTGAATCTTTCAGGCGTTCAGGCACTTTCTGATTTTAAAGACTATGATGTATTCACCTATTTATCCAATGGATATGAGGTGTTGCATACGCAGGGGAAGGATTATATTATAAATGACATCAAGGATTTTATCGCTCACCGCAAAAACGCATGAAATTATATCACGGAAGTACAACGATTGTTGGTCAGCCTCAAATACTTATAAGCGACCACTGTTTGGATTTTGGTTATGGATTTTATACAACTACAAATGTAGAGCAGGCGATTCGTTGGGCTAATATTAAGAAACAACGCGTCCAAAGTGCAAATGCCTGTTTAAATAGTTATGAAATAGAAGATACGGTTTTTTCTAATAAATCTTTTCGACTACTTGAATTTAAGGAACCTGATCGGGAATGGTTGGAGTTTATCATCAATAATCGCCGTGGAAAAGCACTCCATGATTATGATATTGTGAAAGGTGCTGTGGCTAACGATTCGCTATATCAAAGTTTAGCACTCTATGAAGCAGGTGTTTTAACTGTCGAAGAAACGGTAGTCCGCTTGAAAGTGCATCATTTGTTTGACCAAATTTCTTTTCATTCAGAGGGCGCAATACAAAAACTGAAATTTGTAAAATCAGAAGACGTAACGGAATAAACAAAATAGAGATGTCAAAAAAAGAAGAGCTTAAAAAACAGATTTTGCAACTCACACAGGAGTATTATCAAGAAGTGCATGGTCAGCCCAAAGCCTTTGAGGCAGGCAAGACTTTTGTTAATTATGGTGGACGCTATTTTGATGACAAAGAATTAGTCAATCTGGTTGATTCGTCTTTGGATTTTTGGCTCACGGCAGGACCTTGGGCGCATAAGTTTGAAAAACGATTTGCCGAATGGTTAGGCGTGAAATATTGTTCGCTGACCAATTCCGGTTCATCCGCCAACCTGTTGGCTTTCATGGCATTGACTTCCCCGCAACTGGGCGACCGCCGTGTGAAAAGAGGCGATGAGGTCATTACCGTGGCTTGCGGATTTCCGACTACCGTTACACCGATTATTCAATACGGAGCGATACCCGTGTTTGTGGATGTGACTGTGCCCGAATATAATGTTGATGTCACGAAGTTGGAGGCAGCACTTTCTTCTAAGACTAAAGCTGTCATGATTGCGCATTCGCTGGGTAATCCTTTTGATTTACAGGCGGTTAAGACTTTCTGTGACAAGCATAATTTATGGTTGGTGGAAGATAATTGCGATGCTTTAGGGTCGGAATACACGATTGATGGTGTGACAAAAAAGACCGGAACGATTGGGCATATCGGCACGAGCAGTTTTTATCCGCCACACCATATAACTATGGGTGAAGGTGGTGCGGTTTATACGGATGATGCCTTGCTGCACAAGATTGTGAACTCGTTCCGTGATTGGGGACGCGACTGCTGGTGCGTGGGCGGCGTGGATAACACTTGCAAATACCGCTTCAGCAAGCAGTTTGGTGAATTGCCCGTGGGCTATGACCATAAATATGTGTATTCTCATTTCGGATATAACCTGAAATTGACCGATATGCAGGCGGCTATCGGCTGTGCGCAATTGGAAAAATTGGACGGCATTGTAGAAGCGCGCCGTAAGAATTTCAACACTTTGAAAAAAGGTTTGGAAGCCACGAAAGGACTTATTCTGCCTGAGCCGCAAAGAAACTCCAATCCGAGTTGGTTTGGATTTCTGATTTCCGTGAAACCCGATGCGGGATTTACACGCAATGAATTGTCCGAATATTTGGAAAGCAAAAGAATACAGACACGTAATTTATTTGCCGGCAATTTGCTGAAACATCCGGCGTTTGATGAAATGCGTGCAACGGGCGAAGGCTATCGCGTCGTGGGTGAATTGACCGGAACCGATTTTGTGATGAACAACACGCTTTGGATAGGTGTTTATCCGGGAATGACCGGCGAAATGCTGACTTATATGATAACAACGATTAAAGAATTTGTAAATAAGCATAACAGATGAAAGCAGTGATTTTAGCAGGCGGTTTTGGGTCGCGGTTAAGCGAAGAAACCACAGTGATTCCTAAGCCCATGGTAGAGATAGGTGGCAAGCCCATTCTCTGGCATATCATGAAAATTTACAGCCATTATGGCATCAAAGATTTTGTTGTTTGTTGCGGCTATAAACAATATATCATCAAGGAATATTTTGCGAACTATTTCCGGCACAACTGTGATATGACCGTTGATTTGTCCGACAATAGCATCGCGATTCACGACAACCATTCCGAAGACTGGAAGGTGACGCTGGTGGATACGGGTTTGAACACCATGACAGGCGGACGTATCAAACGGATACAAAAATATGTGGGTAACGAACGTTTTTTGTTGACCTACGGCGATGGCGTGACGGATTTGGACGTTGCAGACACGATAAAAGCGCACGAACAAGCACGCGCAACGCTTTCATTAACCGCTTATAAACCGGTTGGGAAGTTTGGAATGTTGGATATTGACATGACGAACAATCGCGTGAAGTCGTTTTTGGAAAAACCGGACGGCGACGGCAACTGGATTAATGCGGGTTTCTTCGTGTGCGAGCCGGAAGTGTTTAATTACATTCCGGAGAACGACGACACGTGTGTGTTTGAAAAAAATCCGCTGGAACAGATTGCCACAGAAGGGAAAATGTTTGCGTATAAACATCACGGTTTTTGGAAACCGATGGATATTTTGCGCGATAATTTGGAATTGAACGAAATGTGGAACAGCGGCAAGGCACCTTGGAAAGTGTGGTAAATAATATGAAATCTGACATGTTCAATTATCGAGCCATCAGTATGTGCATAGTAGTGCTCTTAGCTAGCATTCTGGCATATATTGGCATAGTTTGTGTCATAAATTCATGCTATCACCCTGATATAGAGGCTCTGAAAGAATTGGGGAAATCATTCACATTTGACTACTTGAATCCTGAGCCGGTCGAGTCTTTACTATTTCAAGTTGGCGTGCTTAGCATTCCTCTACTCATGTTGGGCTTTTTCTTCTTGGCCACGCGAACGAAGTTAAAAAATGTTAACGCAGAGGGGTATTTTAACCAATTGTCAATAGGGCTATTACTGCTTATCTGTGCAATACTCTATTTTGGATATGCAGCCCCAAACCCTCCTTATGACAACAGTGGTTTGGATACTAACTTTCAGTTTTATTTCTCGCACTCTGTTTTATATAACCAATTGCCTGTTCTGTTTTTGGTTGCAGCTGTGGCGTTTGGATTGATGCTGGTTATGAAACAGTTTGAAAAGCAGTTGGTAGAGTCTAAAACGGCCAAGATAACAGGAATTGTGCTTATTTCCATCTATGCTTGTGTGTGTTTCACGGCTATATGGAAGATGTATCCGTTTGATTTTCCTCACTCGTTGGTTATTCAATGGAACTTGGCACCTGTCTATTATCCGGTTACGCAAGCATACGCCGGTACTCCGAATCTGATTGACGGACTAAGTTCTAATTACGGCTCTTTCGCTTGGTTTCTCAATCCAATATTTCAAATCTTTGGATTAAGTGTGCGCAACTTTACAACCGTTATGACGGTCTTGGTGATTTTAACATTCTCACTCATCTTGGTAGCGATGTTTAACACCGTGAAATCGAAGGTCTTAGTACTAATCTCCTGGGCGTCTATTTTGTATTTGTGCAGACTGTCATGGTTTCTTGGCTCAGATGAAATAGATCCTGTTTTTGCGATGTTCCCCATACGGCAAATAATCCCGGCGGTGGCTATCTGCTTGGCCTCATTCTATGTCTATAACAAGTCTAAGCTATTGTATTTTGTGACGCATATCGTGTTGGCTTTTAGCATAATATGGAATCCCGAGTTTGGCATAGTCTGTTTCGTAGCATGGATAGCAGTGTTATGCTATTTAGAATTTGACAAGACAGATTGGAAAAAAATTGCTACCGCTTGCGCTAAGCATATCGTCCTTGCAATTGCTGCGCTGGCATTGGCTCTCGCTATATTCTTTCTATCAGTATATGCAAAAACGGGGCAGTTTCCGGATATTCTGCTGCAGTTCTATTCCATGATGTTCTTCGGAAAATTTGGCTATTTAGCATTGCCTATGACGTTGATACATCCGTGGAACTTTGTGCTGTTGATATATGCCATTGGATTGGTTTATGCCCTATATGCCCTGTTTGATAGAAAATACCTTACTCCCAAATCCGCGTTTATATTGTTATTGTCTGTTATTGGCGTAGGCACTTTCTCCTATTTTCAAGGACGTAGTATTGGCTTTAGTTTGGCACTGGTTGAAGCTCCGGCACTGTTTTTGCTTGCTATATTTGCAGACACGATGTGGGACAAAGGGAAAATAAAGCAAATGCCTGTGCCGTTTATATTAGCTACTGCGGGAATTGTGATTATGCTGAGTTCTTCTTGTATTGACTTGTATAAAAACCGTGACCACTGGGAGAAATTAGCAAATCCTGTGCTGACCGAATTAGAAATTCTCGAAAAAAAACTGCTGGAAACAGAAATACTGTTTTTGCAAGAGAAATTGCCGCACACCACACCAAAGGTGTTTCTCAACACCTTAGCTAAATTTCAACCTTTGTATTTCGGAGCGATTGCCAAAAGGTCGGCCTTTAATCCAAGTCTTGTTGATATGTTTATGATTGAACAGAGAAATCGGTTTGCCCATACCATATTAGTGGACACTTTTGATGTTTTTTTAGAGCCACAAGGCTTCCATTCTCCGGTCTATTTAGAAGTGAATGCCGCTACAGCTGCTACATACACGTTAAACGCGACTAATGGTATTATGGCGTATATGAAAAAACGGAAGTATGCCACACTGCCCACCCCGTTTCTGCACGATAAAGATGCGAAAAACACACTGTTGTATGAGAAGTTTGCAGATGATATAGTTTCGTTAAAACAAAGGATAAACTTAGCGGTAACAGGGGTGGAGCCCGTAGATTGGGGAACAACCCTCTCGGCAGAGGTGGTGTTTTTTAATGACGCGCAGATATATCCTTTTGCCACCTTGTTTAATAATAGTAATGACACGGCAGGGATTGATTGTTTCAAAATATCCACCAGTCCTTTTGAGTGGCGAGTGAATTGTGGCGCATACGGGACGACATTCATGGTGGAACCAAATGCGTGGCATTATTTAGCGATTGAGATACACGACAATATGTTGGAGATTTATCTCAATGGCTCATTCGTTCAGCGTGCAATATTTCCGGAGCCGATTCGTTCTTCGGATGAACGCTTGACCGTATGTAACCGTATGGACGCAAATCAACATTTTGTAGGAGCTGTCAGTGAGATTTTACTCTCGAAAACTAATTTAACGGCAGCCGAAATACGGGAGCGGTGGCGGACAATGAATAATGAACAATGAATAATGAACAATGAGCAGTGAACAATATGACTATCTGCAATAAACTATAAAAATAGATGAAATCAGACATGTTCAATTATCGAGCCATCAGTATGTGCATAGTAGTGCTCTTAGCTAGCATTCTGGCATATATTGGCATAGCTTGTGTCATAAATTCATGCTATCACCCTGATATAGAGGCTCTGAAAGAATTGGGAAAATCTGTATTATTAGTATCTAACTTCGTGAAACCGGAACCGGTTGAGGCGTTGCTGTTTCAATTGGGGGTGCTGAGCATTCCTCTGCTTATGGTGGGCTTTTTCTTCCTGCTTACGCGCACGAAACTAAAAGATATTAAATGGGAAAAGTATTTTAACCCGCTGTCAATCGGGTTGCTGCTGCTTATTTGCGTCGTGCTCTATTTTGGATACGTTGCTGAAAACCCTGATGACCCTCCATTTCCAACCATTACTGTTTTGGATACTGTCTTTAAGTTTTATTTCTCAAGCGCTGTCCGGTCTAACCAATTACCTGCTCTGCTTTTTGTCGCAGCCGTGGCGTTTGGATTGATGCTGGTTATGAAACAGTTTGAAAAACAGTTGGTGGAGTCTAAAACAGCAAAGATAGTAGGAATCGTGCTTGTTTCCATTTATGCTTGTGTGTATTTCTCAACGATGTGGAAGATGTTCACGGTTGACTATCCGTGGTCGTGGTCGGCTAAAGTTGACTTAGCTCCGGTCTATTATCCGGTTACGCAAGCCTACGCAGGCACTCCGAATCTGACCGACGGACTAAGTTCTAACTACGGTTCTTCTGCGTGGTTTCTCAATCCAATATTTCAAATCTTTGGATTAAATGTGCGCAACTTTACGACCGTTATGACCATCTTGCTGATTTTGACATTCTCACTCATCCTGGTGGCGATGTTTAACACCGTGAAGTCGAAGGTGTTAGTTCTAATCTCTTGGGCATCTATTTTGTTTGTGTGCAAACTGTCAGGTATTTGCGACGATGATGCAGTAGACCCTTATTTTGCGACGTTCCCTATTCGGCAAATAGTCCCGGCGGTGGCTATGTGTCTGGCTTCATTTTATGTCTATAGCAAGTCTAAGATATTGTATTTTGTAACACCTGTCGTGTTGGCTTTTGGCATAATATGGAACCCCGAGTTTGGAATAGTTTGTTTCCTGGCATGGATTTTGATGCTGTGCTATTTAGAATTTGACAAAACGGATTGGAAACAAATCACCCGCGCTTGTGCTAAACATATAGCAATTGCTCTTGCTGCATTGGCGTTGGCTCTCGCTATATTCTTTCTATCTATCTATGCAAAAACAGGGCAGTTTCCGGATATGATGCTGCAATTCTATTCTATGATGGTTTTTGGTAAACTTGGCTTTATGATGCTGCCTATGCCGTTGATACATCTGTGGAACTTTGTGCTGCTGATATATGCCATTGGATTAATCTATGCCATATATGGCCTGTTTGATAAAAAATACCTTACTCCCAAAGCCGCCTTTGTATTGTTATTATCAGGGGATTTCTAAAAATTAATTCATTGTCAATCAAATAATTATGCGTATCTTTGCAGTGTATAAACAACCTATAAAAATGTAGTAAGATGCAGTACAAAAGACGAGGACATATGGGATTATTTGACAC
>BNTP01000027.1 GCA_025996695.1 Bacteroidia bacterium
CGGTCAACTCTTTTCTTTTTTGAGTGCCATAACCTACCACGATTACTTCATTCAAAAGATTACGCTCTTCACGAAGCAAAATTATCAGCGGTTCGGTGTATTCGTAGACATCCAACTCCACTGTTTTGTAACCTAAATAGCTGATAATGAGTGCTGCAGGCAGTTCTTTGGCGTGTACCGTGAATTTGCCGTCAAAATCCGATGCCATCCCTGTTTTTTCGTTTATCACCGAAATGCTTGCACCAATAACCGGCTCTCCGGTAAGTTCGTCGACAACTTGACCCGAAATTTTCACCGTCCCTTCCTGCGCAAAACCGCTGACAGCGAAAGATAATGATAGCACGAATAAAAAGAGTAGCCTTTGCATAAATTTTTGTTTGTTGTTTTTGAGAATGCAAAGGTAGTTGGTCTGATAAAAAGCTACAATCCCACAAATGTGGTATATTTGGGTGCACGACAAATGTCCCTTTTCCCTTTCACAGCAGTAGATTTAGCCTTTTGTGACAATCCCTTCTTGGCGGTACCGCACCCGTTGCAGGGGAGGACAGCACAAGAGAGGACGGTTAGAAAACCTCTATCAATAGAACAGAGTAGGTTGTCCCTACGTCCCCATACGCTATGGAACCTGCATTGGTCAACCTTGTGATTCACATCGCCCAGCCATCCCGGAACGGTGTATTGAATCTCCGGGCCGGTGGCAGGAGGTGTCTCCGCTCCGCAAAGCGGTCTATCGCCCGCTTTGCTTCGGTCGACAAGACGACCCGTCGTGGGGGTCGGGGGAAACGCAGCGGCGGCTCCGCCGCCGCTGCGTTTCCCCTCTCTCTTAAAAAAACGGCGCCCGTCGTAGCTTGCCCTGAGCGAAGTCGAAGGGGATAGCGCAACCTGCGGAAAATCAGGACATCCGCGCTCTTGCCTGAAAGGCAAGATTTTAACGCCGTCCTGCCTTCCAGGCAGATGTGGACTTGCATCCTTATTCCGCAGGTCACGACCTGCGGTTATGAAAATATTGGCTTTCAGACAAGGGGAACCCGCGGCGGCGGCACACACGCACAGGCGCAGTCCAGCGGCGGCGAAGCCGCCGTCATTGCGAGCTACGAAGTAGCGAAGCAAACCAGCGGCTTTTGCTGGGTTGCTTCGGGCTTCGCCCTCGCAATGACGGAACGAGCCGCTACGGAACGGAACATGACGCAAAAAGCCGCAACAGGACTCAAAAGTCCCATTACGGCTTGCTTGTATGTTTGTGAAAACGGAATTTAACGCCGGAAGCGCGCGGACACGAAGACGGTCATGCGCAGTTTGGCTTTTGCACGGGAATTTACCCCCCCACACACACATCGTAAACTACTGATAATGAGGTAGTTATTTGCGATATTCTTTTATAGTCTTCCATCTGTCTTATGCACATTGTGGGGCAAGGGTACAAATTATTATCATATAATCACACATTATTTGACAGATTTAACATTATTTATCATTTCGTTTCCTTTTACAATCAGGGTCGTGTCAATTTTGTGACCGCCTCGCCGCTTATCTCGAACTCAGGTTATTACGTATTAGACATTAATCTATCTCTTACGGTTTCGCGAGTGTCTTGCTTTTTTCGTTTACATCTTCTGCCGAAGCAGTAATTATTACTACCATTCCGCTATGGACATACGTTAGCAGTTTCAAAAGGTTTTCGTTTGTAAGGCGAATGCAGCCCTCTGTCACTCGCTTTTCCATCGAAGCGGGGTCGTGTGTGCCGTGAATGCCAATACCAAGGTGTCCGGGCGTGTGTAAGCGAATAAAATACGGACCGTATGCACCTGCAATTTTGCCGTTACCGTCTTTGAAATCGTGCGACCAGTTTGTAGCGTCTTGAATGTCGGTTACGCGAAACACGCCTTCGGGAGTTTTCATATCGCCGCGCTCGGTTTTGTTGCCAAAATTTGCACCGCAGGCAACAGGAAATTGGCATAGTTCGTTTCCCTTATAATCGAAAACAGACAAACGCATTTCCTGTTTGGAAATCAAAATAAAATGTGCATTTTCAATCTTTTCTGCTTTGTCGTTATACCATTTGTAAATGCCGAACATCCCAAAGTAGGGCAATATGATTACTATTGCCGTCATTATCTGCAACATGCTTGGTGTCCTGATTTTCATTTTCATTCGGAATAATCAACATAAATTTCGCCGTAATAATTCAGTGCTATATTTTTGATATAACCGCTGTTGGGAGCATCGTTGCTTTTTGTCCAAGCCACCGTTTCATCATCGTTAAAACCGAATATCACGATTTTTCTTTCGCCTGTTTGCGTATTTTTGAAAATAACTGCAAAATCGGTAAATTTTGAGTTTTTATTGTATAAACGAGGAAAGAAAACGGCGTTTGGTTTAGTATTTTTCGGGCGGCAAAAAACCTGCCATTCATTGCCCAAAGCATTGACTTTTAAGTAATTAAGCAAAGCCAAACGACATTTTGCCGTATTGATACACTGCTTCGATTCCATATCTCCCCAAATGCCGTTGAGAATGGAAAAATCAAAATAATCAAGCAAATAATCAGACGAGATATAACCTTTGTTGCCGCTTTTATCCTTCACTTTACTCCAATCGAAATAATGTTCATAAGTTATCAATTCGCTGCCGTAGCTTAATGTAGCAATTTTATTATAATCGACTCCCGCTTCCTGCGACGAGCGCAAAAAAACATTATCGGCAAAAGTATAGTAGCGAGGTGCATTTTTGTCAATAATTGCCGGTCGAATAACCGCAAAGAACAAAAATGAGCCGAAAACAACAAAGGCAACGGCAGACAAAGCCACAATCAACCCGATTAATTTTTTGTTGCTTTTAGGCCGCGGTGGCATAGTCGGCTTTGCTATTGGCGACGGTGTAACAGCCGGTCTTGCTATTGGCGGTGGTGTAACAACTATTGGTTTTTCCACAACATTTTCTTTCGGTTTTTCCGTTTCTTTTTTCAGTTGCGCCTCCAACGCCGCCTTAAGCAATTTGTTTTCTTCTTCCTGCTCGGTGAGTTTCTTTTGCAGTTTCACTTCTTCGGGAAGTTGCTCTTCTTCTACCAGCGCAGCACCGCAATACATGCAGTGATTGGCACTGCTTGGATTTTCTTTTTTACATTGAATACAGAGTTTCATATACTATTATTTGATTATTACATTAAGTTTATGAATGATTTTCCACCTGCCGTCTGCATCGCGTTGGGTGGTGCCTTTGCTTGCTATTTCCACTTTTTGTGCGTTGTTTAGCACTTGCTTGTCGCAGCCCTCCAAAAATGAAGGATTTGCAATAATTCGTTGATATGCAGATTGATAAACGGTAAAAGTTGCCGTTTGTGCATTTTGCAGGTGCAGTTCAAAAATGGTGTCTTCGTTGGGCGTTTCTTTTACGCGATTGAGAAAGCCGTCAATAATGGCATCGGCGTAAAGTGTGGTGGCAGAAGTTTCACATTTGTCATTCTGACCGTCATTGCGTTGCGGGCTTCGCCCCATTTCAATGTTTTCTTCCAAAAAGTTTTTGTTTTGTTTTTCGAGTGTGCTGATTTTTTTGTTCAGTTCCTCAATCTTACTTTTGAGTTCTTTTTTATCATCTTGCAACTGCCTAATATAATCCTGATTGTTTTGAGTTTCCTTGCGATTGAAAAATGGCAGTATTACTCTCAACAATGTTTCCCAAACAAGAATACCGCCGCCACAGCCCAACAACAGCCACAGCCACCACAAAGAAGATTCTTCTTCTTTTGACAGATTTGAATTTTGATTTTGACTTGAATTTTGAGTAAAAGTTTGAGCGTCATCTCTTTTGTTGCTTCCGCGACTGCCCGCTACCGTTCCTGTGGGTGGTTGAGTGGCTGATGCGTTGGCTTTTGCCGAAGTATCGGAACTTGATTTGAGAGCAGTGGTCTTTTGACCGACTATCAATTTTTTTCCAATGTTGATATTCTCGCCTTTCAGGTTATTCCATTTTTTTATACTGTCAATCTTAACGTGATAAGTTTCAGAAATTCTTCCCAAATTCTCGCCTTTTACTACAATATGCGTTTTCTGTGCAACACTCGTGCCGCACAGAATAACTGCGATAAAAATAAATATTATTCGTTTCAACATACTGCTAACTGATTTTTACTTCGGGGGTTGTTGTAATACGCCATTTGCCATCACTGTCTTTTTGAGCAATGCCTTCTTTTATCATTATAACGGAAGTATAATTATTGCCACTAACACTAAGTTGTTTTTCGCAACCTTCCAAAAACGAAGGATTGGCTAAAATACGCCTGTAAGCACCTTGATACACAACTACTTTTGCTGTTGTATCGCTTGCTCGGTTGAGTTTCAATTCAAAATTGGTTTCGTTTTCGTCAGCTGTTTCTTTCACGCGATTGAATTTGTCGTCGATAATAGCATCGGCGTAAAAAGATTTGGGTTGATTTTGCGGAACAGGCTGAGGTGTTGTCTGCTCCTGCGAGGTATTTGCTGATGCACTTTGTTTGTTTGCCCAACAAGCCTCAAACAACTGTTTGAACTGTTGCTCGTCAATCTTGGCCGGTTGAGAAGAACTCCCCGAGGTGACAGTGCCCGACTTGGCCGCCTTTACCGCTTTTTCAACAATTTCATTTTTCCACTCCGTAATGGGTGAAACATCGCCTTTTTTCTTTCTGCCTGTCAAGGTGTCGAGGATTTCATTTCGGCGACCGTTTTTGTCTATGACAACAAAAACAAACAAACCGAAAACAAGAACAGCAAGAACACAAACAAGAATTTTCAAGGAATCCAACGTGCTTTGAATTTCTGCAACTTTGTTGTTTGGGTGTTCTGTGTTGTACTTTTCAATTTCCGCCACAACAAATTCTCGCAACTTCGCCTGTTGGGCTTCAATCTCTGCCTTTTTTGCTTCTTCAGCGACGCTTCGTGCTTCTTCAGCGACGCTTCGTGCTTCTTCGGCCTTTGGTTCGGCTTCGAGTTTTTTCTGCTCGGCAGTAGCAGTGGTTTTCTGTTTTTGTGCAGTTGCCGCAGAAGCTTCACGTTTGTTGTTCTGCGCAAAACCCACCGCCATATTTAGCATTATTGCTGATAAAATGATTACTATCTTTTTCATTTCTAATTAATTTTTGAGTTAAACATTACATTTCACTGATTTTAAGAGCCAAGTCGTGCAACACGCCTATCAAAGGATAGAAGAACAGCGTTTCTTCTACTTTTGTTTCGTCTGTTATTTTATCATCGTCTTGTTTCTTTTTTAATCCCTTGAACATTGACGTACTCAACAGTTGTTTTCCTTCTTCACCCAAACAGAAATCTTTAACCTGCTTGAATATTTCAGGGTCTGCACCAAGTTTATTACAAAGGAAATCGTTGTTTTGTGTGTGTAAATCAAATAAAAAAACAAAGAAATCTTGTACCGCTTGTACAACTCCGTTTTCGACATCTTCTGTAACATCAGCATAAGTAAATTTTTTGTTTGTAGCAGTGTCAAAACTATTTCCGAGAAGAATGGTTTTTATTTCATCTATTTCGTCATATTCTTGCGATTTTAATGCTTTCAATTCAGGACTCATTATTCCTCCCTTGCAAGTAGCAATTTTTGGATTTTTTTCCAAAATCACTTCTGTTGCACCTGATTTATCACCATATACCGTATCGAAAATAAGTTTGACAAATTTTTCCTGCATATCTTTCTCATCAGAAATAATTCTAAATGAATTAGAACCATTGCCGCTGAAACCAATCGTTTTAGGCTTTAACAATCCTTTTGCTTTCATTGACTTTGCTACAAAATATAGAATTGAAGCATAGAAAACAATAAAGACGTAACGCATTTTGTCGTTTTTCATCAATTGTTGCAAGAAATTGAGGTCCGGATTTTTTTTAACCTTATCACCCGTAAGCGAGAATAAGAAAGCAATAATGTCAGACGACTTGTTTTGACTTTCTATTTGATTCAATGCTTGCGAAAGCGATTGTAATCCGTTGTCATTCAATATTTTCTCAAAAACTGATTTATAAATTTTTACAAATCCGTTTTTGCTCGGATTACTGTTATAGCCATCGCCAAAGATTGAATTGGAAGCAAAACGGAACGACAAAAGCATCCTTGGTTCTTCCCGTTCAACAACATAAACATCGGTAGTTCCACCACCTACATCAATGGTTATACATTCAGGATTCGCTCCTTGCGATTCAATATAATATGTATAAGGGGCTTTTGATTCCGAAATACATATTACATTCTCAGTATTCTGTCCAAAATATTTTTCATACGCAGATTTCCATATTTTTTTGAAATTATTTACTTTGGGTTCTATCATACTTGCCGGATAAAACCAAATAATTTTTGTTGCTTCTAAATTACCGTTATTGAGAGCAACTTTGTTTCGCATAAGAATAAAAAACGTTTCCAAATACATTTCGGACAATTTTTCAAACAGAACACCACCCCATTTCAATTCTTCAGTTTTAATGTCATTCCAATTTGGCGTAAAATCTTTTTCGTACAAAAATGGAACATTCCCATCTGCCAAAGGAATTGGAATTTGTGTTGGCTTAATATCTTTCTGGTGAGAAAAAACAGTGCGCATAGGAAACGAATGTAATTCTTTTGTTCCAATCGTTTCGGGTACGAATTCCTGTTCAAAACCCATACGAATATCGGGGTCGGTATATAAATTATGCAATTTATATAATTGACAATCGTTTTTTGTAATATCGAAAGGGATACAACCTTTTGTATTTGAGCCTGTACAATATTCGATATGGCTATTTGTCGTTCCAAAATCAATGGCAAAAGTATATTCTGCGCTGCCATTTTCCTTTTCTTCATTTTTGAACTTAGGCACAATATACCCAACGTCATCGCCCACGCTAACTTGAATGCGGTCGAAATTATCTTCGATGACATACGCTTCGTGAGAACAGCCTCGTCCGGACAAATCTTTCTTGGCACGAGTAACTTTTTTTGTTTCTATAAAATCATTACCGTTTCTACAAGTCAAAATGGTATCTGTTTTACCTTTATCAAACATTGCAATACGGTAATGCTTATTTACGTTTTCAGGAAACTTGATTAGAGGCATAATACCCAAACCAAATTTATCATCAATCAAAGCGCCATCATTATGTTCAATATCAGGACCGGCTGTTTCAAAATAGGTTCGACTGTATTCAATATAACCCGCCGCTATCGGAATACGCAAAATTGCTTTAATTCCGCCCGCATTATTGACTAATTCAAACATTTTTTTGCCGTCAGACATCGTTTTGCCTGTTAAATCTTTGGCAGAAAAAAATGTAAAAAACAAATCTGTCAGCGGCAAAAGATAACTGTAACCGTCTGCTTTGTTGATATTTCCGTCAAAGAAATTGTTTTTGTCAATTTCGTAGGGCATGCGCACAATGTTGTTTTGAAGGAAGTCGCTGATAGTGAGGTAAGGATATTTTGTGCCGTCGTCGGGCAAGATACGGTCTTTCACCGGTGTTGTGTCGTAGTAAGGTACAACAGTGTTTGAATCCCATTGCCCATTGGCATAAAATGTCGGTTTTGTGTATTTCGTAACAGGAAGCACCAGCGGTTTTTTATCGCCGACAGCAGCATCGGATTGAATTAAAAAGCCGCTTTGTTTTGCCACCCGATTCAAATCCTGTACTTTTTGTTTCATTGGCAAATCTTGCAAGACATACACCACATTTCCGGCATCTCCATTAACTGTTACATCTTGATAGGATTGCAAATCATTGACGGAAACAGACCGCAAAATCTGTTGCTTTTGAGCGTCTAATTTCTTGAAATTTTCGTCCAAATATTTATTCACTTCGGGGAACATTCGCGGGAAATTCGGCGTTTTTGCCACAGCATACCAAAATTTTTGATATTCCAAGTCGCGTTTATAAAGCGGCGTGTAATCATCATCAAAAGGTCGGTCGTTGTTACCGAAACGAATCACATCGCTCACATAACTCAAATCGTTTGCCGAAGTAAAAAACAGCGTGGCAGGCGAAGTCGCGCCGATAATATTGGTTATCTGCGGACCATTCTTGAAATTCAGCAGGTATATTCTGTCCATACTGTCGAAATTGTACATACCGCCGTCCTGTTTGAGAAAAATATCGTAAGTTTTTCCCAAAAGTCGGTGTTCGGGGTTGAGGGAATTTTGTAACTCCTCTAAATGCACCTGCTTGTCCCAAACAATGATTTCGAGTTGATCTTGCAGCTTTTCGTACTCGAAAAACATCTGCCCAATATCAAACGCTTCCGATACCATTTTATGGTGAATAGTTTTGCCGTCAACCCCCATTGCCGCCACTTTTCCGAAAGCGGTTTTTACGAGGTCGATACGCGCAAAAGGCGAAGGAATGGACGTAATTTCGCGTTTTGCCGATTCTCCATTCGGGTCTTTGATTTGGTCTATAACATTTGTACCATATTTTTGGGAGTTCCCCCAGTCTGTCAGGGCGTTATTACCCTCTTTATGCAATCTGAATATATAACTCATAACTCTTAGATTCTAAATTTGGATTTAACTAATTCGTCTATCGCGTTGTAAAACAATTCTACAAAAATCTGTTCGGGCGAACCGTCGGTTTTCAGTTTCCCTTGTTTGGTGTTTAAGTAATCGTCAAACAAGGCATAGTTTGATTTCAAACTCATAATTTTAGCCGGTTGCTCCCCTGTAATCAGCGAGAAAACATCGCTTTTCTTTTCCCGCAAATCAAAGGGCTTAAAGGCGCGTACATTGTTTGCCATTTCTGCCAGCCATTGCAAATACGCTTCACGCAAATCTTTAAGTTCCGATTTATAGAAAGGCAAGTGCAGGAAGTTATCGTCAAACTTATGGTCTTTTGCCCAAGGTTGCGATTTGTATGAATCTAAAAGTTGTTCTTTCAAATACTTGCAAAACAGCGTAAAAGTAGTAAGCGGTTTCTTAATATTTGAATTTGTTTCACTGTCCAAATCATTAAAAGCAATCTCTATCGCTTCGGTTTTTATGCCAAATTCTTTATAAACAATGTTTTCCGGTTTCCCGTTTGAAGTGCTTAAACCTGTTAATCCTGCAAAATCTACGATTGCCAGCGCAGAGGCCAGTTCAATAAGATGCGCATCGTTCTGCTGTGTTGTGCCGCCTTCTGAGTTAGCATATTGCTTGCTGATATTGTCGGCAATGTAATACAGGGCGTTTGCCTCTGTCATATTTCTTTCGTAATACGACAATGCGGCTTTGGTCTTGCTGATAAAAGTAGCCGAGTCAATCTCGCTTCGGCGAGTTTCGTCGGGGTTGTTGTCGGGGACGACATCAAAATAGGGCAAAACGGAAATCGCGCCTATCACAGCGTTTTTCACATTTTCGCAACCCGATTGTGTATCGCCGATAGCCCGCAAGTTTTTCAATAATAACGGGAAACCGCTTGCGCCCGTTCCGCCAAAAATGGAGGAGATAATAAAAATGCGGTCGTCCTGCCCCACGGAAGCAGCAAAGTTTTTGAACTCGTCGGACATTGCGAATTGGTTTAAAACCACGCTGCCTATATTCGGATTTCCCTTAAAACCAACTTCCATCGTAGCATTCAGATTTTTTTCAGAAAACAGCATCTTTGCCAAAGCGTAGTTGGCGTTGTGCTTTCCGCTTGCGTTCGTCATCAACGGCAAACCAATGTAGGTTTGAAAATCGGTATTTTCTGTGTTTTGCAACGGCATACGCACATCGGGAACAATATCCAAATTGATTTTTGTGCCAAAAAAAGCATTTTTGTTATAATTGTTGTGGTCAATGCGATTGTATATTTTGTTGTAATCCTGCATCAATTTTACCGTGCGCGTGAGGTCGGCTGCTGCGTGGTCGGGGTCAATCACGATTGGCACAATCTCGTCCACATCTATTTTTACTCCCGCTGCCAACAGCATCGTCAGCGACTTCAATACACGAGCACCCGTTCCGCCGATTCCGAATACATATAGTTTACTCATCTTTGTTTAATTAAAAATTAAGAATTAAAAGCCGCAATGACGACATTGATTAAAAAGGTGAACGTTTGCAATTTGTACTCCACCATTTAAACCCAATCGAAAAAATGATAAAGAACAAAATTGATACAATGGCATGAGCTATTCCGAAACCGATACAGGTGTTTCCGTCAATGCCGCCGTTTTCACCGGCAATCAAACATTCGGCAGTCCCCACGGTGTACCACTCGTTCCACAACATTGCGATAGCGATTACAAAATTGGACACTCCGACCAAAAGCAGCATCAGCAGCCAACTCCACCATTTGTTAAAACGCGGGTGGTTTATCACATAATAATAAATCAGCATCACTGCCAGCGCAATGGCCAAAGCAATGAAGCCGTAAGCTATAAATTGATTGTTAGCCAAATAGCCGCCTTCCGATTCTTCTGACGGACAAATGTAACCTGACAGATAATCTGCCATATCTCCACCAAAAAATGCGGCAAACCAACGATAAATTGTTTCAAAAAACATAATTTTTATTTTTTATTAGTTGACATTAATTTTAATTTCCGTATAATATCTATTAGTAAAAGTGAAAGCGTCATACACGCCGCCAAGTTGATACTTAATGCCGTAAGTTTTATTTTTCACAGCAGTTGTACCCGCATCGTCATTAGCTGCTTCAACCCAAGCGGGCATATCTGCTTTCAGTTTTACAGTAATTGCGCCGGCATAAACTCTGTCGGAAGTGAAATACAAAACGTGTGTATATCCACCGCCTGTTGTGGCAGATTTTTTGATTTCCAAATCGTATTTACTGCTGTTTTCGTAGTTGTTGGGGTCAAGCAAATAACTTTCGTCTAAAAGCATACCTGAAAAATCAACATTGACGGCAAATTTTACTTTCCCGGTACGGCTGTCTTTTTTCAAGTTCGCAATTGTTTTATTGTCTGTTTTTGACTTTTTGAACTTGCCAATACTTGGATTTATCGCATATTTTACCGTTTGACAGCCGTTCATAGTGGTAAAAATATTGAGATTTTGCGCTGCACTGCGGGCTTTGAGTTTGTCGTCCGCAATTTGTCCCCTCAAATTGCACAAGTGTTTTACATCGCCAATTACCCAAATGTAAAAAGGACGATTTTCGTTAAGCGGAATGCTTGCATCTACATTATTATAATAGGTGCCGCTGAATTTCGATTGCAACTGATACACCATAACGGCGGCCGTTTTGTTCGTTTTCAGATAATCGGCAAAAAGGCGTTTAATTCCGATTTGCTGATTAACAAGGTACTGTTCCGCATCTTTTCCTTTGCCGGGAGAAAAAATTCCGTCAGTGACCAAAATAGCAACTTTTCCTGCTTTTGTTTCTTTCAGCACCGTTTCCAATACATTCGCAATATCGGAAGTGCCGCGATTTCCGCCTTTTGCCCTGAAATTTGACGGTTCCAGTTTCTCAATAAAATCGCCAATGTCAGAACCTTGCGGAATCACTTGACTGTTAATGTAATAGAGATTGAGCGTGTCGGTAATCGCCGAAATTTTAATGTCGCTCAAATAGTTATACACCGCCTGTTCAAACTCGGTCACGCCTTTCACATAGCCGTCCATACTGCCGCTGTTTTCGATATATACATTGACGGCAGCGGGTGTCACATACGAAACAGCCGCTACGCTGTCGGTTGGTGCATTGCTTCCGGCAGGCGACTTTCCGTGTTTCCTGCCGCCGCTACCGCCGTTGCAAGCAGTTAATAAGGCCACTGCTGCCAAAAATAGAAGTCTTTTCATCGTATTATTCACTATTTTGTTGATTATTCGATTCTGCAAAATTACTATTTTTTTACATCCCACACAAATTTATTTTGCTTTTTTCTGCGGTAGGGGTTAAAATTCCGAACTAAAATGAAACTTGATTGCCGGAAAATCCTGTTGTGCCATTTGCAGGACGTAATTAGAATCCGCGAGGAAGACGTCCCTCCCCTGCTTGTCAGTCGCCATATATTGGTATTTGCGTTTCTTGAAATCGGCAATCGCTTCAGGCGAATCGCTCTCAATCCAACACGCTTTGTAGAGGTGAAGCGGCTCCCAACGACATTGTGCGCCGTATTCATGCAGCAGGCGGTATTGAATGACCTCAAACTGTAATTGTCCCACCGTGCCAATGATTTTTCGGCCGTTGAATTGGTTGGTAAACAGCTGTGCCACGCCTTCGTCCATCAGTTGATCAATGCCCTTGGTCAGTTGCTTGGTCTTCATCGGATCGGCATTTTCGATGTATTTAAACATCTCCGGCGAGAAACTTGGTAAGCCTTTGAAATGCAGCACTTCGCCTGCTGTGAGCGTGTCGCCAATCTTAAAATTGCCCGTGTCAGGCAGTCCGATGATGTCGCCGGCATAAGCCTCGTCAACCGTTTCTTTCTTCTGTGCCATGAAAGCGGTGGCTTGCGAAAATTTCATCAACTTATCGAAACGCACGTGTTTGTAGTTGGAGTTGCGCTCAAATTTGCCCGAGCAAATTTTCAGAAACGCGATACAACTCCGATGATTCGGATCCATATTGGCGTGAATTTTAAAGATGAATCCTGAAAAGGGGTCGTTTTCGGGGTCAACCGTTCGCTCTTCAGCCACAACCGGACGTGGCGACGGCGCAATGCGCACAAAGCAATCCAGCAGTTCTTTTACACCAAAATTGTTCAATGCCGAGCCGAAAAACACGGGGGCGACATCGCCTGCCAAGTACAGCCCCCCATCCCCCCTCAGGGGGGCTTCGGGATATACTCCATTGATAAGTTCGATGTCTTCGCGCAGTTTGGCAGCCAACGCCGTCCCGATTTGCGCGTCAAGTTCGGGACTATTAACACCATTTATTTTTACCGATTCGGTAATTGCCTGCTTGCTGGGCGTGTAGAGGTCTAATTTCTCTTCATAAAGATTGTACACCCCCTTGAACTTCGCCCCCATTTCGATGGGCCAACTCAACGGGCGCACGCGAATTTGCAGTTCTTCTTCCAATTCGTCCAGCAGGTCGAACGGATCCTTCCCGTCGCGATCCATTTTATTGACAAAAATCATGACCGGCGTTTTGCGCATGCGGCACACTTCCATCAGCTTGCGCGTCTGGGCTTCCACCCCTTTGGCAATGTCCACCACGATAATCACGCTATCCACAGCCGTCAATGTGCGGTAAGTATCCTCGGCAAAGTCCTGATGTCCGGGCGTGTCCAAGATATTGATTTTATAACCCTCATAGTCGAATCCCATGACAGAAGTTGCCACGGAAATCCCGCGTTGCTTCTCGATTTCCATCCAATCGGAAGTCGCCGTCTTCTTAATCTTGTTCGATTTCACCGCCCCTGCCACGTGAATGGCCCCTCCGAAGAGCAAAAGCTTTTCAGTAAGCGTCGTTTTCCCCGCATCCGGATGCGAGATGATGGCAAATGTTCGCCGCTTTTGTATTTCTGTTTTCATATTTTTGAGCCGATTAAAATCCCATACAACGATTATTTCGATGATAATGGTCCCAATATTCTAATTAATTGAGGCAAATACGTTTCTTTGATTTTCCAAACTATCGAATAATCAATACCAAAATAATCGTGTACAATTCTGTTTCTAAACCCTCTTATCCTAAACCAATCAATTTCAAAATGCGTATCTTTATATTCGTCCGGTAAACGATTGGCAGCTTCTCCAATTATTTCAAAGTTACGGACGACAGCATCAATCGTCTTTTGATCCGCAACAAAACTCTCAAAGGGCATATCCTTTGTATAATCCATGATTTTATAACAACTCTCTATGATGTCGTCAATAAGTAGTGTCGGCGTTCGCTTAGACATAAACAATATCTTTTTCTATTTCCTTAAAATATTTTTCTTTCACGCCCTTTCGCGACACAACATCTACTTTTCGTTTTAATTCTTTTTCAAGCAAATTTGCCATATCAACAAATTCAATTCCAATGGGTTGTGTAAAACTAACAACGATGTCCACATCGCTTGTATCAGGCGAAAAATCATCTCGCACAATCGAGCCAAACAAGCCAATAGATTCTACATGGTAATGTTTTGCTAATGTTGGCATCAAATTTTGCAGCACACGCTTTGTTTTTTTTAATTGAACTGTCATAATTTTTATTTTTTTTGTTTGTGACAAAGGTAGCAATTTTTTTTGATTACACAATAAATCGCCCAACCCCACTGTTTGGCTCAAGCAACGTGAAATCGTGTCCGTACAGCTTCATGCGGGCGATAAGACTCTCATATTCGCCTGCCGAATCTACCTCTATGCCGAGCAGAATGGGGCCATTTTCACGGTCGTTCTTTTTCATGTATTCAAAGCGGACGATGTCGTCGTGTTCGGTCAATACGGTGTTTACGAAATCTTTCAGCGAATTGACCCGCTGAGGCAGGCGGATGATGAAATAGTGCTTCAAGTTTTCAAAAATCAGGGAACGCTCTTTTATTTCTTGCATCCGGTTGATGTCGTTGTTGCTGCCGCTGACGATGCAGACCACATTTTTGCCGTGTATCTGCGCGGCATATTGGTTGAGAGCCGTGATGGACAGTGCCCCGGCCGGCTCTACCACAATGGCATCTTTATTGTAGAGTTGCAGGATAGTGGTGCACACCGCTCCCTCCTGCACGGGGCAAAATTCATCTACTACCTTCGCACAGATGGGATATGTGATGTCGCCCGCCCGCTGTACGGCGGCTCCGTCCACAAACTTGTTGATATGCGGCAGCGTCACGGGTTGCCCTGCCTCACACGCGGCTTGCATACACGCTGCTCCCGCAGGCTCCACGCCAATGATTTTGGTGTGGGGCGAATGATCTTTGATATACGCCCCAACGCCCGAACAAAGGCCGCCCCCGCCAATCGGGATAAACAGATAGTCGATGGTGCCTTCGGAAATTTCTTTTAAGATTTCAAGACCAATCGTGCCTTGTCCTTCAATGATTTGAGGGTGGTCGAAAGGCGGAATAAAGGTCATGTTATGCTCCGTCGTATAGATTTTGGCCGCGTTGGCACACTCGTCAAACGTGTCACCGACTAACATGATTTCAACCTGACCATTGCCAAACATTTTGGTTTGTTCAATCTTCTGTTTTGGCGTAATTTTGGGCATAAAAACAACGCCTTTCACGCCCATTTGATTGCAGCTATAGGCCACTCCTTGTGCATGATTGCCTGCACTGGCACACACCACACCCTTTTTTAGGAGCGTGGTATCTAAACAACTCATCATATTATACGCTCCTCTCAATTTATAGGAGTGCACCACCTGCAAATCTTCTCGCTTCAAATAAACATTGGCTTCAAACGTGCGCGACAATGAAAAATTTAATTCCAATGGCGTTTCTCTAACCACCTTGCTCAACCTGCCCGCCGCCTCTTCAATATCAAGATTAAAGGCTTCTGTCATTTTTTGTATCTCTTTTTCCATGGTGCAAAGGTACGCTATTTTCTTAAACAAAAAAAATTTTAAAACACTTGACTTTCGCGAAAAAATGTCGTACCTTTGCTGAAAATTAGTAATAAAAAACAGACATAATGATATGAAATAAACGTGTGTGATACCAGGACATCAAATTTTAAGGATTTTTTTCAAATAGCCAATATCCAAGGCGGCCTTATACTGCCTTTTTTTCAAACTATGCCTGTCTTTGATGTCAGAGAGGATTTGTAAGGCAAATTTCCGCACGGTAGATAAGTTTAGAGAAGCATATCCCGTTCTTGCCCGACAAGCATCTTCCTTGAAAGTTACATCCAAATGCCAGTGCAAGTGATTCTCAATTCCCCAATGTCCTCTTGCTAAAGAATTGTAATACGAAGGGTTAGATATCTTTTCGTCACTGATATAATAGCGCGTTTCTTATGGACACGTGTGATTTTCTCCTACCCATGCGTTGAGAATATACAGTCCGCTGTTTCCTTTGCTGGTGGGCGAAACCCCTTTCAACTTTTTACCATCCAATACGATTTGTTTTTCAGTCAGCACTCCTAAGATTTCTTTACCGTAAGTCTCCAAACAAGTTTGCATTGCTGTTGGCTCAATAAGCCTAAAAACCCGTTCAAAGGTATCCGGAGATGGTGCGCCATGGGGCAGGTGTAATATCTCCGGCAACAAATGCCCTCGCTCTTTGGCAAACATGTGCATGTCCTGATAATCAACTCCGCCGGTCAAATAGGTGCACACCGCAGTTACTAAAATGTCCGACAACAAGTGCAAGCAACGTCCCTGCACGCGAGGGTCTTCTACCCCAGCCATGTAATAATCTATGCTATGTTTCATGGGGTGCAAAGGTAAGATTTTTTACGGAATTTTGATGCGGTTGCCCTGGTATAATTCTTTAACGGGTAAGGTAAATGCCAAAGCTAAGGAGTATAACATAAACCTTGAAGCGATAGAACTTCTCGACCGTTTTGAAGAATTAATCGCAAAAATGCATCAATCCACAGAGCAAAAGGTAGTTGTATTGATTGATGAATACGACAAACCCATCATTGACAACCTCTCAAATCTTGACATTGCAGACACTAACCGTTTGGTTTTGCACGATTTCTATCAGGTGATGAAAGCGGCAGATGAGCATTTGCGCTTTGTGTTTTTGACGGGCGTGTCCAAATTTTCCAAGGTATCTATCTTTTCGGGGTTAAACAATCTGGTCGATATTACTCTTGAGGCGCAGTTTG
>BNTP01000028.1 GCA_025996695.1 Bacteroidia bacterium
TGCGGCTGCCCGTGGCAAAGAGCGTGCCGGTGTTGCCTTCGATAGTAAGCGTTGCCGAAGGGGGTACGCAGATACCGGCGCCATGGCTGCCGCCGGTTAAGCGGCTCGTTGTGCCGTCGGCAAGGTTGAGCACTACGGTTGCGCCGCTGCCCAAAGACAGGGCGGGTTGGGCAGAGCCAAGATAGTTGATGACCACGCCGTTGAGCGTAATCGCCGCTGTTGCGTTGTCCGACACCACGATGTAGTGGTTGGTGGTCGTTAGGCTCGCATGCAGACTGATGTCATACGTGCCGCTGCCCAGCGTAAGCACCCTGCCGGCGTAGGTGTAGGCATCGCCGGTGGTAACAATAAGCGGCACTACCAGCGCTGGGAAAGTAACTGTAAGCACCAATTCCGAGCCGTCGTTGCTCACAAATTCCGGCGCAATACCGTTGACGGTAAACCCGCTGATGGCTGCTGTCGAGTTGAGGTTTGTGCTGAACACGTAGTTGCCTGTTGCCGTCAGCGTAATCGTCGCCGTGTAGGTTCCGCCCATAGCGAATGTAGTGACGCTGTTCCACGCCAGCGCGCTTGTAAAGCCCGTACCGGCGTTTATACTCGTCAATGGCGTTTCCCCTATGTCGGGCGAGATTACGCCGGTGAGCGGGGCGGGGGTGATTGACTCCGCTATCGTCAGCGCAAACGTACCCGGGTTCGCCGCAGTGTCAATCGCCGCCGTCAGTCCGCTGTAAACTCCTGCTGGTGTCACTGATGTGGTATTTAGCGTTAGTATTCCCGTATTGTTCGTAATCTCGGCGGTTGCCGTTATGCTCGCAGGCACACTCCCGCCGAGCGTCACGGAATATGTTCCATTGGCGATATGTTCCGTCGTCACGCTGTATGTCGCGCTACCTGCTTCGCCGTGGGTCAGCGTTCCGCTTTGTGTGCCTGTAACAACCACATTCTTACTCAACCATACTGCCGTCAGCGTTCCTTCCATATAATAGGCTTGCGTGCATATTGTACTGCCTCCCTGTTGCACGCCACCAGTAGTACCCCAACCACCGCCATCCCAATATAAGCTCCATCCGCCGAAAACATAGCCCGTTTTCGCCAAGCCACCCGTGTTGCCCGAAACTCCAAAAGCCCGGCCGCCGCCAATATAATAAGTTGTGGGTGCAGGGACGGTACCCCTCGTCGCACCATTGGCGAGGTACGTTACGGGAACCAAATCGCTGAACGTTTGCGTAAGATCAAGTATCGCGGTGGCGGAGTTGTCGGTTGTAACGTTAGCATAGTAACCGGAATAGGGCCCGTACACCTTCATGTCGCTAGCCCCAACTCTCACTACCGTTTCTGCATTTTGCGGTAGATAAAAGTACAGCTTGCTGTTTGCATCGATAATTACGTCTTTCACGCCGTAGTTGGCTGTGTTTATATTGGCGGCGGCAATAGGCGTGTTAGAAACAGGTAGAGTGCAAGCGACTCGGTAAACAGGCACAATGCCGTTTGTCGGCTGCGGACTAATTACATTCTTCGTCGCAATGATGTTGCCGCCTGTAATGGTGACTGTGGTGCCGGCGCCGCCGATGTCCGCGGCAGTTCCACCACCAGTGGCTATAATGTTGCCGCCGTTGATGGTAACGGTGCCGCCGACATAGCTGGCACCGCCGTTGGAGCCACCTGCTGCGTATATCGTGCCGCCGTTGATAGTAATATTGCCCACTGAGCCATTACCGTCGCCGCCGATGCCCGCGGCAGAGTGGCCACTCGTTGCGTATATCGTGCCGCCGTTTATTATTATCGTCGAATTGCCGCCGCCGATGGCTGGCCAAAACTCACCGGTCTCTGCGGTCAGACTGCCGGAACCGTCAATCGTTAATGTGGCGTTTGACGCCTTGATGCCCGACGCCCCCAGATGATATGATTATCTATAAATTTGGTACAAAGGTAGTAAGTAATTTTGAATTAACAAAATTTTGTTAATTTTTTTACGGATCCGCAATCATAGCACTAGATAGCGTAATCTGCAAGCAAGTTCTGACTTTGTCCCGCAGGACAGCCCTTTATTCAACTCAACTGTTTTGTCTGTTTTGAACGATTTTTTGCGTTTTTACCAACCTATTTTTATCGCCGCAACAAAAAATTACCGGTGCGAAATATTACTTTCCGAATAAAGCAGATAAAATCATAGGGTTGCGCAACAGGCACTGAAGTCTACGGTTAATAAAGGGCTGTCCCTGCGGGACAAGGGGCGAAAGTCAAGTGGTATGATTGCGGATAATCATGTTAAATTTTGATGGGTTGCCCTGTGAATTTTTCGATCAAAATTATGATAGTGAAGGGTAAGGGTAAAGGGTGAAAGGTGAAGGGCAAAAGGGGAAGGGTGAAAGGTGAAAGCCCATAGGGCTTTGGGGCAATATCGCGTGGACGCTATGCCGAACTGAGCCCGAGGGCTACAAAGATTTCTGCCCTCCGGGGCTTCCACCTTTCACCTTTCACCTCCTGCCAACAAGCCGCCCGAATGGGCGGGATGTGCATAACCGCAGGTAAGCGGCAGCGCATCCTGCGGAAAATCGGGACATCCGCGCTTTCGCCTGAGAGGCAAGATTTTATCGCCGTCCTGCCTTCCAGACAGATGTGGGCTGGTATCGCCTTTCCGCAGACGCGAAAGCGCATCAAAATCGGCACAACCCCGGTAGAGAACGTGGCGCGTCGCTCTCTATCGCGCTCGTTCGGTGATGATTTCCACCCGCCGGTTTTTCAGCCTGTTTTCGTTATTTGCGTTGCGCACGAGCGGCTCTGTGTCGGCTTTGCTGCCGGTGGAGATAATCCGTTCCGACGCAATGTTTTTGTTTATAAAATAAGCTTTCACGGTATCTGCTCTGCGCTGACCAACTTTTACCTTCTCTTTAGGCAAACCTATATCACAAGAGTGTCCTACAATACTGAATCTGGTGTCGGGGTAACGTTGCAAAAGAGCGACCCTCGCATCAAGTTCCCACCTCACTGCCGGCAGTAATTTGGTGCTGTTTAGAGAAAAATGATCAATCGGTTGTTCAATTCGCGCTATTGCGGCCAAATATTTACGTTGTGCTCTGGCTTTTGCTTCGGCTAAACGTTGTTCGTCGGCCAAACGCTGATCTTCGTCTATTTTTTGAGCTGCTTTGTCTATTTTTTGGGCTATTTCGTCTATTTTTTGCACTACTTCATCTATTTTTTGCACTACTTCGGCGCGGTATTGCTCCTTGGCTAAGCGTTGGGCTGCGAGGTTGGGCTGCAGCGATGGCGTTTCAAGCACTTGAACAAGCTGTGCCGCCGATTTAGCCGATTTTCCAAAGACAAGGCTTACTTTTATCCCTGCCGACAGAGGATTTCCTTTTTCAACCAACGCATGACCGTCTTTTTGAGCGTCTAAAACACTGTTTAGCCGGTAATTGTCCAGTGCTGCGACGTTGTAGGCTATCAAGTGATTTGTTGAAGCTTCCTGTTTAAACATGTTGTTCAAGCCGTAATCCAGATAGGCACCTGTGTACAAAGATAAATTGTCGGATAAACTCCATTTGACACCTGCTTCGGCGGCGGCAAAAAATGTCGTGTTCAGTTTCAAATCGTCGGAGTTGCTTAGGTTGGTAAATGTGCCGAACCCCATAAATGCAGGCCCGCTGAGAGTGAGTTCGGACGGCTGATAAACGCCGGATGCCTGCAACTCGTTCACGCTGTTGTTGTATTTCGCACTGAACGGAACACCTAATTTCCCACCAAATTTAGCATAAAATTTCCCGGTTTGAAACTGCACCATTAACGGAATATCCAACATCCACGCCTGTTGGTTTTCATGATATTTTTTGAGGGTATAATGATACTCAAAAGCCTCCTCTCCATCGTAGCAGGGATAAAATTCCGAAAAAGAGGCCATATCATACTTTCCGTTAAACACGCTTACGCCTACACCGGTGCCGAGTCCCCAGTGGTCGGTGAAAAAATAACTGTAGCCTATCCCTGCATTGCCGCCAAAACCGGTCCGGCCGGCACCTTCCACTGCTTTGTAGCGGAGTGTGGACAAACCGCCGCCGGCTGTAATCGAAAATTGGCTACCGCCGCCGGCTGTTTCGTGTTTCGATTGCGCGCTTGCTGTTAACACCGCAAACAGAGCGGCGACTAACATCACGATTGGAACTTTTTGGTATGTTGTCATTTTTATTACTTTACAATTACTTTTACTGATTCGTTATTTATTTGTATTACATACGTTCCGGCTGTAGATGGCAATACTATTTGGCTGCCACTGCCTGCAGACGTTTGCGTACTTACTAATCCACCCGATGCATTGTATATTTTCACACTCTCGTTTGCCGGATTTTCAAGCGAGTTGTATTCAATCGTCACTTTTTCGCTTACGGTAGTGGGATTCGGATATACCCGCAACGATGCTGCTTGCAAGGTTACATAGCCAACGCAGGTGTGCAATACTTTCCCTTCATCGGTGGTGAGTGTTACGCTGTATTTGGCTGTTGGGTCCAACAAGTCGGTACGATTGTCGCCTACCGAATAATATTGTCCCGTACCAACAGATTGTCCGTTTTTGAACCATTCGTAAGCCGTGAAATGATAGCCATGATTGTTGTCGGAATTGTTGTTGACATACAGCACATTATTAAACTTCATACCCGTAATCTCTTCAAAAACAAAGAAGCGTTCAATTTTGAAACGGTAGTTTTCGCTATCGCCCGTTTCGGCTACGACGGTGTATTCGATGTCGTAAATATCGGCGCGACTGATGTCAACCGTGAATGTATTGCCTGCAACACCCTTGTACATCACTTGCGATTCCGGCTCTTCGGTAGTTACGGATATGACTGCGCCGGTTGCGCCACAATCTGCCACATAAAAGTTGCCGGTCATCACACTACCATTCACAGTAACGCTTTTCACGCCTGTATTAGAACTTGGAATAATGGCAAACGCCACCGGTGAAGCATCAAACGCGAGTGTGTAGTTGTTGGCCAAAAATGCACCATTATCTATCAGAGCCAAGTTGCCTTGAGTGATGTCGTATTGCCCTACAGTTTCGCCTGCAACTCTGGCGAGAGCTCCTGAATAAGCAGGCAGTTCACCGGTGATTTGTCCACTTGCTTCAAAGGTAAAGACAGGGTCTGCTTTGCCAAAAACCTTGTTTTGACCCGCTTCGGGAGAGATGGTAAGCACTTCCGGCGTGATGTCCGCATCGGCGGTGGCGGCGGTATTTGTCAGCGTGTAGTTGCCTGCAGACGTGCCTGCAAGGCTGTAATCGCTGTAAATTACCGTCTTGTTGGCACCCGCGTTGCTGTTATCAAACTGAATGATGCCGCCCGTGGGATACAGGTCGTCGACAACGAGAGTCCCGTTGAGGGTGATGTGGCTTAGCGAAGCCGTCGTTGTGCCGTCATACACTTTGCCGTTGGCAGAGATGCTTACCGTTACGTCTTTGGGAAAAATAGGAAACGTCTTCGTCACCGTGCCTGCGTAGTCGCCTGCACCCGTTACGGTGAGGGTGGCGTTACCGGCGTTTGTGTTGTTGCTTGCCGCAAAGGTGTAATCCGTGCCGTAGATCAGCGTGTTCGCGTCGATGGCTACCGTTACGTCAACGGCAGCAGGCGTTTGCGCCGAGCCGTTGTAGGTGTAAGTGCCGCTTATTGTTACAGTGGCAGCGGCTAAGGCAGAGGTTGCTGCCTCTATTTCAAACATTACGTCTGTCGCAAAGCTAATCGTATAGTTGCCGCTCGTTTCTGCAAGCGTTCCCTGCAAAATAGCATACGTGCCCACATTCTCGCCTGCGGTACGGTCAAGTGCACCCGTGAACAAACTTTCGTCGTCGCCGGTTTGCCAGCCGTCGGAGGTGTAGGTGAAGGTCGGATCGGAGGCACCCTCAACCTTATACAGACCCGCGTCCGGTGTGATGTTGAGCGTGGCAGGCGTGATGTTCGCCGTTACGCTTGCCGGTTGTGCGGTGAGCGTGTAGTTGCCCGCGCGTGTGCCTGCCAGGGCGTAGTCACTGAACGTAACCGTTTTGCCGTTGCCCACATTTTTGTCGGCAAAAGCGGCGGTGCCGGCGACAATGCTCAGATTAGTGCCGTCGTAGTTGTCGGAAAGCGTGGCTGTGCCGCTGATGACCGCTGTTGTGGTGCCGTCATACCCCCTGTCGCTTGCCGTTAGACCGTTGATGGTTACGCCTTTGGGCAAAATAACAAACGTCTTCATCACCGTGCCTGTGTAGACGCCTGCGCCTGTTAGGATGAGGATGGCGTTGCCGGCGTTTGTGTTATTACTTGCCGCAAAGGTGTAATCCGTGCCGTAGATCATTGTGTTCGTGCCGATGGCTACCGTTACGTCAACGGCAGCAGGCGTTTGCGCAAAGCCGTTGTAGGTGTAGGTGCCGCTTATTGTTACGGTGGCAGCGGCTAAGGCAAAGGTTGCTGCCTCTATTTCAAACATTACGCCCTGCGTGAAGTCAATCGTATAGTTGCTGCCCGTTTCTGCAAGCGTTCCCTGCAAAATAGCATACGTTCCCACGTCCTCGCCTGCGGTGCGACTTAATGCGCCCGTGAGCAGACTTACATCGTCGGAATACTTCCAGCCGCTTGCCGTGTAGGCGTAGGAGGTGGGGTCGGAGGCACCAAAAATTTTGCTTTGTCCCGCGGAGGGTGTGATGGTGAGCGTGGCGGGCGTTATCCGGAAACTCACCGCTGCGGTGGTGTCGGCGTAGGTAGTGGGCGTTTCCTCAATCACGCCTTTGACCCAATACGTGCCGACGTTTATTGGTGCGGTTGGCGCATACGTGCCGTTTTGCGAAGCAGAATATATATATAAGGTATTCGCGCCGGCGGGGATGGTGCCGCCGGTGAGAGTGGGCGCAAGCGCCGTGCCATACTCCGTGTCGGCAAGGACTGCCGTTGCACCTTGCACCGTGCCTTTGTAGAGCGATTCATACGCACCCATATCAATAACACCGTTGATACGTGGAATGCCTGCAAGGTCGGTAGCGGTGCTGTTGGCGGCATTATTTCCTGCATTGACGCAGGGGCTGCCCTGTTGCAAGCGGTAGTCGCCGGCAGTGGTAGGCACAGCACTTGGCGATTCGGGAGCCACAAAGAGCGGGTTGTCGTCAATGTTGTTGCCGTTGTCCGTACCAAAATCGGTTGTGTTCCAACTGCTGCTGCCGCCGCTGCCTTCTACTAAGGAGTAGGCGTAGGTGGGGGAGCTGTTGATGTTGAAAACGTTATTATCACCACTACCTGCCGCATTTCCCCACACGATAGAGTTGATGAGCGCGGGCGAAGAAGAATCGTTGTTAAACATCCCGCCGCCGTTGAGATTTGCGTTGTTTCCGCTGATAGTAACATTGGTCAGCACGGGCGAAGAAAAATCGTTGTTCACCATCCCGCCGCCGCCGTATGCGCTGTTTCCGCTGATGATAACATTGGTCAGCGCGGGCGAGGAATCGTCGTTATACATCCCGCCGCCTGCGAAGTCTGCGCTGTTTCCGCTGAGGATAATGTTGGTCAGCACGGGCGAGGAATTATTGTTAAACATTCCGCCTGCGTAGTATGCGCTGTTCGCGCTGATAGCAACGTCGGTGAGCACAGGCGATGAAGAATCGTTAAACATCCCGCCTGCGTTTTCTGCGTAGTTTCCGCTGATAGTAAGATTGGTGAGCGTGGGCGAGGAAGAACCGTTATACATCCCGCCGCCGCCGTATTGGTCAATAGATTGTGAGTTTACGGAAATAGAGCCGATGCCGTTGGCATTGCCGCCCGTGATGGAGAAGCCGTCGAGCAGGGCGGTGCCTACTGCGCCTGCGGCAATCACTACATGGTAGGCATCGTTGCTGCTGAGCGTGCTGTCGTTGTCAAGGTCGCCGGAGAGGATGGATAGCCAGCCCCCCGACCCCCTCAGGGGGAGTTGTGAGGTCGGAGGGCTTGGGCGTTGGTCGATGTCGGTTTCGTTGCCTGCAAATCCGCCATAGAGTTTCACATCGGGAACCAGCACAAAGGCGCGGGTGCGGTCGTTGGTGCCGTTGCCAGCTCTGTACTGTGGCTTGTAGGTGCCTTCGGCAACCCAAATCTGCGTGATGGCAGTATTACTTTGCGCCGTAAAGAGCGGGGTGGCAAGATCCGCGAAAGCGTTTGCCCATGAAGAGCCGTCCCCTGTGCCATTTCCGGTTTCGGTAACGTACACAATGCCGGCGGCATCGGGCGTGGGCAGAGCCGTTTCGTACGCGCCCATGTCAATCGTACTGTTGCTGATGCGCGGAATGCCGACAGGGTCTGTTGTGGTGCTGTTGGCGGCATTATTTCCGGCATTGATGCCGGGGCTGTCCGGACGCAGGCGGTAGTCGCCGACGGTGGTGGGCGTGTTGGCTGCCGGTTCCGGCGCCACAAAGAGCGGGTTGCCGTCGATGTTGTTGCCGTTGTCGGTGCCAAAATCGACTGTATTCCAACTACCGCTGCCGCCGCTGCCTTCTATCAATGAATAGGCGTAGGTGGGGGTGCTGTTGTCGTTGTGAACGTTACTGCCGGTGTTTCCCCAAACAATACAGTTGGTGAGCGCGGGCGTAGAAGATAAGTCGTTAAACATCCCGCCGCCGTTGATGTTTGCGCTGTTTCCGCTGATGGTAACGTTGGTGAGCACGGGCGAAGAAGAATCATTGTTGAACATCCCGCCGCCGTTGATGTTTGCGCTGTTTCCGACGATGGCAACATTGGTCAGCACAGGCGAAGAAGAAATATTACACATCCCGCCGCCTTCACTGTTTGCGTTGTTTCCGCTGACGGTAACGTTGGTCAGCGCGGGCGAGGAATTTTGGTTAAATATCCCGCCGCCGTAGGGCTGAACAATTGATTGTGAGTTTACGATAATAATAGTGTTGCTGCCGTTGGCATTGCCGCCCGTGATAGTGAAGCCGTCGAGCAGGGCATCACCTACTGCGCCTGCGGCAATCACTACGTGGTAGGCATCGTTGCTGCTTAGCGTGCTGTCGTTGTCAAGATCGCCGGAGAGAGTGGATAAGCCCCCCAACCCCCTCAGGGGGAGTTGTGGAGTCGGGAGGGTCGGGGGGCTTGGGCGTTGGTTGATGTTAGTTTCGTTGCCTGCAAATCCGCCGTAAATCTTCACGTCAGGTACCAGCACAAAGGCACGGTCTCGGTCGGTGGCGCCGTTGCCTGCTTTGTACTGCGGCTTGTAGGTGCCTGCGGCAACCCAAATCTGCGTGATGGCGGTATTGCTTTGCGCCGCAAGGAGCGGGGTGGCAAGATCCGCGAAAGCATCGTTCCACGAGGAGCCATCGCCTGTGCCATTTCCGGTTTCGGTAACGTACACAATGCCGGCGGCATCGGGCGTGGGCAGAAGCGCTTCGTACGCGCCCATGTCAATAGAGCTGTTGCTGACGCGTGGGATGCCGGCAAGGTCTGTGAGCGTGCTGTTGGCGGCGTTGCTGCCGGTGTTGACACAAGGGCTGTTGAGCAGCAGGCGGTAGTCACCGGCGGTGGTGGGTGTCCAGCCGCCCTGTGTGGGGTCAATCCAATTCACAAAGAGCGGGTTGCTGGCAGGGAGTGTGCCGTCCAGATTGCCTGTTCCCGTTCCCGTCAGGTCTTCATCTCCTACTAATGAGTAGGCGTAGGTGGGGGCGCCGAATCCGTCATTGTAAAGATTATTACCATTCCTGCCTGCTGTATTTCCCCAAAGGATACAGTTGGTGAGCGCGGGCGAAGAGCTCCTCTCGTTATACATCCCGCCGCCGTCGTCGCTGTTGGCGGAATTTCCACTGATGGTAACGTTGGTGAGCACGGGCGAGGAATTATCGTTATACATCCCGCCGCTGATGTTTGCGCTATTTCCGCTGATTATAACATTGGTGAGCTCAGGCGAGGAATAATTAGCGTTAACTATCCCGCCGCCGAGGTAGTTTGCGCTGTTTCCGCTGATGATAACATTGGTGAGCACGGGCGAGGAATTAGCGTTAACTATCCCACCGCCGAGGGTGGTGCCGCCGGCTATGTCGTATGCTTGGTTTTCGCTGATTATGACATTGGTGAGCTCAGGCGAGGAAGAATTAACATTAACTATCCCGCCGCCTGCGTAGTTTGTGCTGTTTCCGCTGATGGTAACGTTGGTCAACGCGGGCGAGGAATTATCGTTAAACATCCCGCCGCCGTAGTTTTGATAAATCGTTTGTGAGTTTACGGTAATATTACCGCCGCCGTTGGCATTGCCGCCTGTGATGGTGAAGCCGTCAAGCAGGGTGTTTCCACCGCCGGGTATATTTACGCCAATCACTACGTGGTAGGCGTTATCCGTATTGATGCCTGTTGTGCCAATGTCGCCGCTGAGGGTGGATAGCCCTAAGCCCCCCACAACTCCCCCTGAGGGGGTCGGGGGGCTTTGGCGTTGGTTGATGTTACTTTCGTCGCCTGCAAATCCGCCATAAATCTTCACGTCGGGTACCAGCACAAAGGCACGGTCGCGGTCGGTGGCGCCGTCGCCGGCTCTGTACTGCGGCTTGTAGGTGCCTGCGGCAACCCAAATCTGCGTGATGGGGGCAATAGTAACAGCAAGGGTCGTTCCCTTGCTTTGAAGGTCAGCCACCAGCAGCGGGTCGGCAAGACCTTGACAAGCGTTAGCCCACGAGGAGCCGGAAAAGTCACCGGCACCGGTGGTGGTAACGTAGACAATACCGTTGTTGGGCACGAGTAGGACGTTTTCATACGCACCCATATCAATAACGCTGTTGCTAATACGTGGAATGCCGACAGGGTCTGTCGTGGTGCTGTTGGCAGCATTATTTCCTGCATTGATGCAGGGACTGCCCGGTTGCAGTCGGTAGTCGCCGGCGGTGGTGGGCGTCCAGCCACCCTGCGCGGGATCAATCCAATTTTCAAAGAGCGGGTCGCCATCAATATTGTTGCCGCTGTCGGTGCCAAAATCGGTTGTGTTCCAACTGCTGCTCCCGCCACTGCCTTCTACTAAGGAGTAGGCGAAGGTAGGGGAGCTGCTGTTAACGTTGAAAACATTATTGAGGCCGCCCGAGGTTGCCGTATTTCCCCAAAGGATACAGTTGGTGAGCACGGGAGAGGAATCATTGTTAGACATCCCGCCGCCGCTGTTTGCGCTGATGGTAACGTTGGTTAGCGTGGGCGAGGAATTATCGTTATGCATTCCGCCGCCGCCGGAGATTGCGCTGTTTCCGCTGATGGTAATATTGGTCAGCACGAGCGAGGAACTCTCGTTAAACATCCCGCCGCCGAAGTCTGCGTTATTTCCACTGAAAGTTATGTTGGCCAGTGCGGGAGAGGAATTTAGGTTATACATCCCGCCGCCGTAGGGTTGAACAATTGATTGTGAGTTTACGGTAATAGAGCCGATGCCGTTGGCATTGCCTCCCGTGATAGTGAAGCCGTCGAGCAGGGCGGTGCCCACTGCACCTGCGGAAATCACTACGTGGTAAGCATCGTTATTGCTGAGCGTGCTGTCGTTGTCAAAATCGCCGGAGAGGATGGATAGCCAGCCCCCCGACCCCCTCAGGGTGAGTTGTGAGGTCGGGGGGCTTGGGCGTTGGTCGATGTCGGTTTCGTCGCCTGCAAAGCCGCCGTAAATCTTCACGTCGGGAGCCAGCACAAAGGCACGGTCGCGGTCGGTGGCGCCGTCGCCGGCTCTGTTCTGCGGCAGGTAGGTACCTGCGGCAACCCATATCTGGCGGATGGTGTCAGAAGGGGCAGTAGCGATCGTTCCCTTGCGCTGCCGGTCGGCCACCAGCAGCGGATCGGCAAGACCGGGGTAAGCATTAGTCCATGAGGAGCCGGAAAAGTCACCGGCACCGGTTTCGGTAACGTACATGATGGGACTCGTCGTCATAGCAAGCGCCGGCTTGAAGTCCTTCCATACATTCACGCTGCGATAGGCACTTACCGAAGCAGACGGCACATGCAAATCTACATTGCCGAGCGTTACGTTGAAAAAGGCATTAGGCGTTGCTATGTCCTGCGGCGCAGTACTGTAATTATACACCGAAGTTAACCCCGTGCAATAGCCAAAAGCTTCGGTGCCGATAGCGGAAACTGAGTTGGGTATGATTACGATCGTCATCGGGCAATCCTCAAAAGCGTAGTTGCCGATAGAGGTAATGCCGTTGTCTATTATCACAGCGGCTATGGCAGTGCGGCTACCGTACCAGGGGGCAGTGCCGCTGCTATAATCAGCCATATTGCCACTCCCGCTAACAGTGAGCGTACCGCCATTCAAGGTAGCGGTAACAGCTGCGGCATTAGGGCTACCGCAGTCCCACGTTTGCGCCTGTGCGCCTGTTGCAGTCATTATTAAAGTCAGGATTGCGCCGACTATAAGTGCCTTGTGTTTCATATTCAAATGTAATTAACTCATTCAACATTTTAACATTATATTCCAAACGATTGTTTCGTCAGGCTCGTCCTAACGATGTACGAACATTTTGGTCAGCCCCGACGATTAACCGGTCGGAATATGATAATTCCGAAGTTCTTTCCGCAAATCTTTCGACTTTCCGCCCGCATGCTGATCAAGCAATGCCCAAAAAGCAGCACTGTGATTCATATGAACGGTGTGACAAAGTTCGTGCAACAACACATAATCAATCAAATGTTGTGGAAGCAACAAGAGATAATAAGACAAATTTATCGTTTTCTTCGTAGAGCAAGACCCCCAACGGGCTTTGCTTTTTCTCGTTTTCGCCGACACGTAAGTGAAGCCGTGGACGCGTGCCATATCGGCTAATTGTTTGGGGAGCGACTGTTTCGCCAACGACTCCAAGTCCTTGTCATTCGGACGATTAGCGTCAAAATCGGATGTTGCTTTTCGGGATTCAACTTTTTTGCGAATGCCCAACACGCTCTCCCGATTTTTCGCAAAAAAAACTTCGGCAGTCGACAAATTGCCTCCCCAAGGCACCGTCACCATCACTTCGTCGATTTTGATGCGAATGACGTATTTGCGAGCACGCGCATTGTGTCGATACACGACCGTGCCTAATTGCGCGTCTGTGACTGTCTTTAGAACTTTCATTGGCTTCTTTATTGTTTCGCCTACGTGTTTACCAACTGCAAAGGTACAACATCAATGTTGTTTATCCAATTATTTTAACAAAAACTCGCGCAACCGCACCAAAATTTAACACAATTATCCGCAATCATACCACTTGCCTTTCGCCCCTTGTCCCGCATAGGGACAAAATGTGCATAACCGTAGGTGGGTTATGCACATCCCGATTCGCCAAGGGCCGCATACCTACCGCATGCGGGCTGCATGAGGCAGGGTCAATGCTACCGAGCGATGCAATCCTAACGGATTGCCCCGGCAAATTTCCCTTTGAAAAAGGGAAATTTGGCGTGCACCCCATTTTTCCTTTTCAATCGGTTGTAATAGAAATTTTTCGTACCTTTGCAGTATGTATAAAATTAGCAAACAATTCGCTTTTTCAGCATCGCACCGACTGGATATGCTGGGGGCAGACCATCCGTGCGCACGCATGCACGGACATAATTACGTGATTACCGTTCATTTGCGGTCGGAAAATTTGGATAAATTCGGCTTTGTGAAGGATTATAAGGCACTTAGCCCTGTCAGGGACTATATCAATGGCAATTTTGACCACCGGCATCTCAATGATATTTTGCCCAATCACCCCACGTCCGAGAATATAGCACGGTTTTTGTATGAAAAATTTAAGCCGGAAATCCCTGAATTGTACGCAATAGAAGTCAGCGAAACCCCACAAACATCCTGCATCTATGAACCTTAATAGAGTGTAGTTATTAGATATTAGATATTGGAGCTATGAATTTAGATGTTAAGGAGATCTTTTATTCTTTGCAGGGCGAGGGCGGTCGGCAAGGCGAAGCGTCGATTTTTATTCGCTTAGCGGGCTGTAACCTGAAATGCGATTTTTGCGACACCGATTTTGAAGACGGCACAGAGATGACGCGCGAAACCATTCACACAATAATTCGACAATTCCCGTGTCAATGGATTATTTGGACGGGGGGCGAGCCAACTTTGCAACTGACGGACGACATTCTGTGGTTTTTTAACAACAAAGGGTACAAACAAGCCGTCGAAAGCAATGGCACGCAAAAATTGTCACCGATTTTTGATTATACGGTGGTCAGCCCCAAAGGCTCGTTGGCATACGCGAAACAAATCAATCCACAGGTGGACGAACTGCGCCTGCCAATCAAAGAAAATGACAGTTTGCCCGAAATAGAATGGCTGCCCAAAGCAAAAAAATACTTCGCAAGCCCAATTTTCACAGACAATCCGCTGCAAACAAAAGCAAATATAGACCACTGCGTCAAGCAAATATTAAGCCGCCCGCAATGGCGATTAAGCCTACAAATTCACAAACTAATAGGAATCGAATAAATGGAACGATTTGAAGTCGATATATTAGGCTGTGGCTCGGCATTGCCGACGACGAAACATTCACTTAGTTCACAGGTCGTTAACCTGCGCGACAAGTTGTTTATGATTGACTGTGGCGAAGCGACTCAATTGCAATTTCGGGCGATGAAACTCAATTTTATGCGCCTCAATCACATTTTTATTTCGCATCTGCATGGCGACCATTGTTTTGGACTGCCGGGATTGATTTCGACGCTTGGGCTTCTTGGTCGCACAGCCGAATTGCATGTTCACGCGCAACCGGATGCCGAAAAGATGTTTCGTCCGATGTTGGACTATTTTTGCAAAGAGTTGCCCTATCCGGTCATTTTTCAAGCATTCGACCCGAAGAAAAACGCGTTGATATTTGAAGACCGCACGCTATGCGTTTCGACGATTCCGTTGAAGCACCGCGTGCCAACTGCCGGATTTTTGTTTGAAGAAAAGCCCAAAAGAGCACACATCCTGCGCGAGATGATAGATTTTTATCAAGTGCCGTTCAGTCAAATCAATGCGGTAAAAGATGGTGCTGATTTTGTGACACCTGACGGACAAATCGTCGCCAACGCCCGATTGACGCGCCCCGCCGACGCACCCCAAAAATACGCTTATTGCTCCGACACAAGCTATTACGAGAAAATTATCCCGATTATCGAAGGCGTAGATTTGCTGTATCACGACACCACTTTTGGCGAATCGGAAGCCGTGCGCGCCAAACAAACAATGCATTCCACCGCCCATCAAGCAGCAGAAATTGCCCGCGCCGCCAATGTCAAAAAATTGGTCTTAGGCCATTTCTCAGCTCGCTATCCCAACGAAAATGTGTTGCTGACAGAAGCACAAGCGATTTTCCCCAATACGGTTTTAGCCGCCGAATTGACATGCCTTAAACTGTGATTCTTGTGATTTTATGATTCACTGTGATTCACTGTGATTCACTGTGATTCATAAAATCACAAGAATCACAGCCCAATAAAAAAAGTGCTCAAAAAATTTGTTTATATCATTGAATTTCAGTACCTTTGCATATAATTTTAACGCAAAAATGTATGCAAGGATTAAAGACATACGAGAAGAAGCTAACGACAAAAAAAGCAATAAAAAACACAACAAAAGCAGTGAAAAACACAGCGATCAATATTGAAGCATACATACCTCATCATGGCGCATACAAACCGGAGAAAGAAGGATTTCATACAACAAGGATACCGATTGTTATATTTGCAGTCAAGGGATTAAGCTGGATTTTTCAGGCCTGGCGCATGATAAAAGACAGGGCACCAGCGCGTTTCGTTACCGAAGCAAAGCAGCAGATTGTAAAAATTGTCCATTGTGAGAAGCTTGTGTAAACAAAGCAGGCTATAAGAGTATAACGGTTACCGTTGATAGAGACTATTACGAAAGGGCAGAAAAGCGCATAAACACACGTAAAGGCAAACGCATGATGCGAGGCGAGCAAAAACGGTTGAGCCTGTATGGGGAACGCTGATAAATTTTCGAGCGATAAAAAAAGTTTACACCAAAGGGATAGATTTAGCCGACAAGCAGGTTTTGTTGGCCGCAATGGCGTACAATCTCAAGAAATTAATGGCGTATACAACCATAAAATCCACAGCAAACGCGATGAAACTCGCTGCTGTGGAGTTAAACTCAACTGTTTTGTCTGTTTTGAACGATTTTTTGCGTTTTTACCAACATATTTTTATCGCCGCAACAAAAAATTACCGATGCGAAATATTACATTCCGAATAAAGCAGATAAAATATAGGGTCGCGCAACAGACACTTCAGTCTACGGGTGTGGCGGAGCCCCCACACCCCCTTGTCCCAATGTCATTAAGTGCGGGGTGGGGCGACCACCCTATCCTCCGCGACCCCGTATGGGATCGAACATACAGATTGCACACTTTCGGTGTGCTGGAGGGGAAGGGTGCACTTTACCCCGTACTGTGCTTTGCGAGGGCACTGAAAAACCCCTCAAAATCCAATTTTACCCCTTCCACAGGCTCTGTAAAGGGGGTAAATGTGCAAAAAAGGGACTTTTTCAGTGCCCTCCGCTTCGCTTGTACGGGGTTATCAAAATTTTACGCCTTCCGGCGTAACAGACGGAAACAAAATCACAGAATATAGCTGAATTTTGATGCGGGTGCCCTGAATACTCCCTCGTTTTAAGCCGGCAAATCA
>BNTP01000029.1 GCA_025996695.1 Bacteroidia bacterium
CCGCGTCAAGTGTGAATGTGACGGTTGGTCTGAAAAAGAATGTGACCACAGTCCCGACGCCTCCTGTAGCCGGTCCCGAGATTCAATACACCGTGCCCGGATGGGTCGGCGATGTGGATCACGGGGTTGACCAACAAGAGGATTTTATGGTTACAAAAAGTGTGGATTTGACTTTTGCAAGCAGTCCAACCGTGCAATTGAATTTCAAGCACGCGCTGTCACGGATTGTGTTCAAGGCTCAAAATCAGAACAAAAACAAGACGTATGTGATTAAAGAATTGGCGTTGAGTAAGTTGAAATCGAAGGGAACGCTCAACATGCTCGATTCGGTACCGAATGGCGCGAATAGTTTTGCTCATGTTTCGGGAACATACGACGTTGCTTGGAAAGCACAACACGATTCGGTTACATACAAAGTGGATCTTGGGAGCACAAATGTGCTTGTGCCTTACGGCACCGGAACCACCGGTGACGATTACACCGCGATTACCACTGCGAGTAACGGTTTGATGGTGCTGCCGCAAGAAACCGTGTTAGGAGCCTTCACCGGCAGCACGCCGGAATATGGCACGGTTGCCGAAATAGACGGCTCGCTGCCAGATGCTTCCTATTTGTATGCCACCGTTGCCGAAGTGGATTATCTCACGAACGACACGGTGAACAGGCGTCAGGTAGTTTTCCGCCTGCACGACCCTGCAAACAAAGCACAAGGCATCGTGTTTGAAGCAGGCAGGCAATATACGTTTTTGCTGACGCTGGGCTTGGATGGCGAAGAGATTGCGTTCTCTATTCCGGATGTGACTGGTTTTAATCTGGATGCGGTGGATTATGTACCGTGGATATGCGGCATGCACCCGATTAAAGGTTTTACGACCGCAAGGTATGACAACCCGGGTATAGAAGATCTTTGCTGGACAACTCAAAATATTGCCATAGGCACCGCAACTTATTACACCTACATAGATGATTCAGGGACGCTCACGACTGCCCCAACTAAAGGCGAACGCGGGTATTACTATGCGTGGTCGCAGGCGGACGCGGCCTGTAAAGCTTTTGGGTCAGATTGGTTTTTGCCTGATGATGCACAGTGGGCGGCTCTAAGTGCTGCGTATGCCTCGCTGCTACCCGGTCGTTACACACACGGAAATGCTGCCCATCACCAAAATTTGTGGAATGGCTCCGCGGCCGGTGGCTATCACCCGGCTGATTTTCTAGTGTCTTTCATGGGATTCTATCCGTTTGTTAATTGGGATAATGCAGATGCATGGTGGTCTTCGTCAGGCGCCGATAAAATTGCGCTGTCGGAAGTAAGGTATGCCCCTATCCAACCATCCAATTCCTATCCAGACAGTTTCAATACTGTTCGGTGCGTTCGCGCCATGTAGGATTCAGGTCTATGAGTTCCCGCAAAGCGGTCGATTTTTGACCTTTGATCTTCGCATTTTCATGCGAAGCGGCTGATTTTTGCTTCGGGAGAGAGGGGTTTCCGCAGGCATTCCATATCTTTGAGATGTGGAATGCCTTATGTATAGAATTTAATGATTTCCGCCGCTTTGCGCCCCGACGTGATGGCGCGTACCACCAGACTTGCTCCGAGCGTTACGTCGCCCGCCACAAACACTTTTTTCACGGACGATTCGTTGGCTTTTACGGCTTCCACATTGCCGCGCGCGTCGTATTTCACGCCCAAATCGTCCAGCAATCCGTCGTGCACCGGCGAGGTAAATCCCATACACAGGAGTACTAAATCCGCCGGAATAATCTCCGGCTTGCCCGTTTCTTGCATCGTGAAGCGTCCCGATTCGTCCTTCGTCCATTCCACTTCCACGACTTCCACGCCGGTCAATGCGCCGTTTTCGCCAATAAATCGCTTGGAAGCCAGCGACCAGCGGCGCGTGCAACCCTCCTTGTGCGAACTCGACGTTTTCAGAATATTGGGATAATTAGGCCAGGGCGTATCGGGATTAGTGCTTTCGGGCGGTTGCGGGAGTATCTCAATCTGTGTTACAGAGGTCGCTTTTTGGCGGATAGACGTGCCCACACAGTCTGAGCCGGTGTCGCCGCCGCCGATGACCAGCACTTTTTTGCCCTTGGCAGAAATCTGCTGCGCCGGCGGCGTGGTCTGACCGGCAACCGTCCGGTTTTGCTGTTTTAAAAAGTCCAAAGCGAAGTGAATGCCGCTCAAATTTCGCCCTTCTATCGGCAAATCGCGCGGAACGCCCGCGCCGATAGCCAGACAAACGGCATCAAATTTAGCCAGCAATTGAGCGGCAGACACGGCTTTGCCTACCTCCACGCCGGTCTCAAACCGGATGCCCTCCTCTTCGAGAATAGCCAGCCGCCGGTCGATAATGTCCTTGTTCAGTTTGAAATCGGGGATGCCCAAACGCAGCAATCCGCCGATGGATTCGTCTTTTTCATAGACCGTGACGGAATGACCCTGCCGATTCAGCATATCCGCCGCCGCCAATCCGGCGGGACCGGAGCCGACAACGGCAACCGTCTTCCCCGTGCGCGACGCGGGCGGACGCGGCTTGACATAGCCTTCCTGAAAGGCGTGTTCCGTGATTGCCACCTCGTTTTCGCGAATCGTCAGCGGCTGATTTTCCAAGTTCAGCACGCAACTTTTCTCGCACAGAGCCGGACACACGCGCCCCGTAAATTCGGGGAAATTGTTGGTCGAAGCCAGCAGCGCGTAAGCCTCCGTCCACTTGCCCTTAAACAACAAATCCTGCCACTCCGGAATGACATTGCCCAGCGGACAAGCCCAGTGGCAAAAAGGCACGCCACACTCCATACAACGGGAGGCTTGCAAAATCCTGTCCTCCGTATTCAAAGTCTGCTCCACCTCACTAAAATCGGCGATGCGCTCGTGAATGGGGCGGTAGCCCGCCTCCTTCCTGTTGATTGTCAAAAATGCTTTTGAATTTCCCATAAAAATATATAATAATAATTTCAAATTGCTATACAAAGGGTGCACGACAAATTTCCCATTTTCAAAAGGTAGCGCACTGTCCCTGCGGGCGCCCGTGCTATCCCGCAGGGGCGGCAAGTGCTCCGCATCATGGGATGTCTCCACTCGCCTGCGGCTCGGTCGACAGGACGATGCCGTCGTGGGGGGTAAGGGGAAAGGCAGCGGCGGCGAAGCCGCCGCTGCCTTTCCCCTCTCTCTTAAAAAATGCCGCCGTCCTGTCGACCGAGCCGCAGGCGAGCGGAGACACCTCACGCCAACAAGCCTTTTCAGTACGAATATAATATCCCGCAATCCGATTGCATCGCTCGGTAGAAACTACCATGACCTCCACTTCTCATCTAATTCCCTGTCGTAACAAAAAGGGATTCTTGTCGTGCACCCCCCCGCCCCCCAAATAAAGATGAAATTTTTTTTGGATAAATACGAAAAATGTAGTAAATTTGCAAAAAAAATTGAATGATGTCAGCGAACAGACTAATATTAGGCGACAACCTCGAAATCCTCAAAAGCATTGAGAGCGAAACCGTGGATTTGATTTATCTTGACCCGCCGTTTTTCAGTAACCAAACGTACGAAGTAATTTGGGGCGACGACGGCGAAAAGCGCAGTTTTGAAGACCGTTTCGCAGGTGGAATTGACCATTATATCAATTGGTTGAAAAATCGCGTGCGCCAAATGCACCGAATTTTGAAACCCACAGGCAGTATTTTTTTGCATTGCGATTGGCACGCAAGTGCCGAAATCAAAGTGGATATTCTCAATAAGATATTTGGACGCAATAACCTCAAAAACGAAATTGTATGGTATTATTACAACAAAATGCAGGGAAATATCAACAAACTTGCGGCTAATCACGATATAATATTTTGGTATTCAAAATCTAATGAATTTGTTTTTAATAAACAAAGAGAAAAAAGAGGCGAGGTTGTAAGGCAAATAAAAAGAGTTTGGGATAAAGAAAAATCAAAAATTGTCAATGCAAAAGACGAAAGTGGGAAAGTTCAATATATAGAAACTGATGAAAAAACGCTTGATGATGTTTGGCGTATTTCAATGCTGCAGCCTGCCGACAAAAAAGAGCGCATAGGCTATCCAACTCAAAAACCTGAAGAATTATTGCGAAGAATTATTTCAATGGCTACCAACGAAGGCGATGTTGTTCTCGACCCATTTCTTGGCGGTGGCACTACCGTTGCTGTTGCCGACAAATTAAACCGCAAATGGATTGGAATTGACCAGTCGGTTATGGCGATAAAAGTTACGGATTTGCGACTGAAAAAACGTCAGAATGAACTTTTTTCCACACCTTATGAAGTAATTATTCCAACGTATGATTTATCTGCATTAGAAAAAGAAGACGGTAAGGATTTTGAGATTTTTATTGTTGAAAAATTTGGCGGCATTCCCAACTTGAAAGGCGGTAAAGATTATGGCATTGACGGACACACCGACTATGGGACTCCCATTCAGGTGAAAAAGTGGAAAAAACCGGTCGGGCGTGCCACATTGGACGAGTTTCTTACCGCCATTCAGCGCGACAATAAATTTTTGTTTGAGAAAAATAAAAAAGAGGGACAGGTTTGCGGTTTTATCATTGGTTTTGAGTTTTCAAAAGACATCGTCAACGAGGTTGCCAAACTGAAAAACAGCGATGGCACAATTATTGAACTCAAATACATACGCGATATTATTCCTTACGAAAATCCGCCGAAAGTGAAACTGACAGCCGAAGAATTGGAAAGTTACAAATATAAATTTGAGGCAAACGCAGAAAGTGTGTCAGGTATTGACTTTTATTCGCCCCCGCCCCTTTCGCCGGAAACATATTGGTTGATTGAAAAAACTGTCGTACCTTTGTAGACAAAACAAATATTTAAATATCTTATTTATGGTAGTTGAAGTCAAAGAAATTACGCAGGACAACGTTGAGATGTTGCTTGCTAAGTTTAACAAACGCCCCCGCAAGACGCTTGCTGCGCATTACGGAAAATTGAAACGCGGATTGGATGGATTAGAGTATCAAAAAACGATGCGCAATGAGTGGCTTTGATTTTTTAGCAGACACCAATATTCTTATTTATTGGAGGGACACCCTGTTATAAAGGGGTTTATGCGCTGTTCAATCGCCGTTTCGGTAATGTCCGAAATAGAATTGTTGGGCAAAAAGGGTATTTCATCTTCTGAAATAGATGGGATACGTAGTTTGTTGGCAGATTGTAAAATGATTGGTTTTAGTGGTGAAATTAAGGAAATAGCCATAGCATTAAAACAACAACGTGCGATAAAAACACCTGATGCACTAATAGCAGCCACTGCCATACATTTTGGATTGACACTCGTAACGGCTGATAAAGGATTTAAAAGCATTCAGGGCTTAAATGCTATCATTTTAGACTTGTGATGTTAATTCCTTGTTCGACGGAAGCTCCGCTTACGTTGGAGTTAAAAGCAAGGCTCCAGTCTTGCATACGAACAGCAAGAGCCGTCCGAAAGTGCAAACTTTCGGGCGTTTTTTGGTGCGCATATAGTCACTTATTTTCAAAAATTGTTTAAAATATCGCCGCTACGCGGCTCTGGGGATTGTTGTGAAGCATGTTTACCGTGGGCTGACGCGCCACTGCTACAAAGATGTCAGCCGTACCGGCTTGCGGTTGCCCTGTGATTTTTTTAAGGTCAGAGAAGCTTCGTCGTTTTCACGACCCCTTGCTGAGTCACTACTTGCACAATGCAAGGATAACTCTGGAGCGTGCTGCGAACAGTTGCCCAAGTGGCATTCACGGCATTATTCCTATAAACCAAGCCACCTTGTAAATTATAAACCGTTACTTTCCGAATCATTTCGTCGTCCTGCACAACAACTGTTATGCCGGCGGGCGCAAAAGAAATCGTTCCGTAAATCGGATTGGAATCAAAGGTTGGGTACTTGGCAATCATAGAATAGTTGTAGGTGCCGGCGGGCACATTTTTATCCAAATATGTTGTTTGATTGACCGGCAAAGAAGTGATCAAATCCATCCCGTTTCGCGCAATTGTGTACGATTGCACAGAACCGATTGGCTCAATAGAAGCACTTAACGCCCAATTGGTATCAATTTCTACCAAGTTTTCTTGCTCGTCTTGCGTCATTGCGGTGTCCCAATCCGTGCCATCAAAAAGCCAATTGCCTTTTCCCTGCACACGAGGCCCGGCATCGCAAGCAAAAGGATACATATCAATCTCTGATATAAGGGATGGTCTTTTTTTCTTTATGCGAATTCCAAACCATAAATCCTTGGAAGAATCAATTGGAACCGCTTTTTTGAGCCTAATTTTGTGCCAACCGGCACTGAAATTATCCGCGTTGTCATCCACCTCTTGGTCGTAAATAAGCGTTTGCGGTGCTGTACCGTTTCCTCCTGCCCAAACGCAAAGGGTATATTTAAGTGTCGGACTACCGTCAACAATAAGATTGAGCCCCGGACTATCCAAAATTCCATAACTGACTGCCGTTAATTGATAGCCCGGATACGACGCAATATCATTCGGTGTGAATCGCACGGCATAAGTCAGCTCACGACTGTCTATCGACCAGGCAGAAACCGGTGTTCGGTCGGTATAAGCTAATGTGGAGGGCAAATAGGGCTGTGGCACTTGCCATTTTACTTGAATATCATTCCCGGTAGCGGCAACGTCTAAATTTTTATGTGGATTTTTGGCTTCCGGATCCATGAACGTGAACGAAATTTCACCCCACGACTCCACTATATTCGTAATGGGCTGGCCAATACCACTCATGCTTGCCCAGCTAAAGGCTTGCGGAACAGACCAATCCGTAAAATTCGTATTGCCGGAAGACCCGGGGAAAGGTGTTCCGTTAGAATTAATCCAACCGTAAGATGAAGGTGTATCGTCGGGAATAGCCACCGTCGACGAAGCCTCTACGGGATAAAGTTGTTGTGGAGCAGTACGATTTTCACCATCCCCTCCCAAGGCTTTTTGATGAACATGCCAAATCAGCAAACCGTGTCCGGGAATGGCTGCATCGAAGCCGACTTGTTGACGGTTTTCCAACACATACATTTCGCCGTTTGCATGGGCTGTGTAGGTGTATGCTTGCGGCGCATCCACCGAATTAGGCATATTGTTAATTTGTTGATACGACGTCAATTCAGTGGGAGTAACCCAACCGAATAGCGTTTTTTGAAACATATTGATATGGGCAGGCACATCACCCCCGCTATTCCAATTGCCGGCGCCCATCAAATCCCAGAGTCCGGAACCCTCAAATTCGCCTGTCCCGTCGGCATCGTAATCTTCATCATAATAATCAGGTGCGCCAAACACGTGACACATTTCATGGCAAATCACCCCTATATTTGTAATCGTTGAACCCCAGCTACCGCGCAGCTCGGGCGAATGGGAAACTCGATGAAAGGTGACGCCGTCAGCACTTGCAAAAGCTCTCCCATCGCTATAAGCAGCAGCATACGAAAAGATGTACTCCTGGTCGTCCAATCCGGTTTCGGCACCCCAGCCGGCAAAAATAACGTGAAAAGACTCCACTTTGCCGGCCACGGCAAAATCTTGAAAATTAATGGTCGGGTCGGCCTTTTTAATCGCTTCTTTAGCTAAGGTAAAATTACGATTTTGAGCATAATAGGACTCCGGCTGACCGGTTACATACGGCCCAAGCACTGTTACGGTCATATCCATTTGCCCATACGAATTTTCCCGATAAAAATCTTTGACACTTCCTCTGGCAGTTCCTGAAGAATAGCCCACTTGATTCATCAGGTTTTCAAATTCAGCAACCGTTTTGGTAAACGGTCTATCAGGGAACCCCATAAGCACGCAGAGCACTTTTTTTTCGCCTGTCACCGGCGTGTTTGACCCACCGGCACGTAGTTGGGAGGAAGAATTAGCCCTCCCGACGGTACTAAATTCTCCGATTTGTCGCAATGTTGCTATCTGATTTTTGCTGTAGCGCAGCCCTTTTTTGAATTGTAACACTTCAAAAGAGCGCAATCCTCCGGCGGTATATTTCACCTGCGACGGCACCAAATCGCCCTGTTCGTCTTGTGTGGCATAAACGATTGCCCTGTCGTTATTATACAATAAGGTGTAACCGTCGGGCGATTGCATCCAGTGGACAATCTCGTCACCTTTGAGATAGTAGGATATGGTGCTGCCGTCGGCTAACTGTTTTTCAATCAACCAAGGCACAGCAGGGACGGCTGATGCTGTTTGAACAGCAATAGTCGTCAAAACCGCGAAAAGAAAGTAGATTCTTTGTTTCATTGTGCAAAGGTGAGGATTTTTATTTTTTGTCGAGATAGGGCGATTCGAACGCCCGACCTCCACGTCCCGAACGTGGCGCGCTACCAACTGCGCTATATCTCGTTTGCGGGGACAAAGGTACAAATAAATTATGAATTATGAATTATAAATTATGAAATATTTTCAGGTTTTATTTTTTGAGGTGCCCATTAGTTTGTCGGAAAGTGAAGAAAAAAAGGGAGCCTGCGGCTTGGTTGTATGAGGATGGAAAGAAGACGCGATTTACCTACACCCCTTCGGGTAAGTTATCGGCTCGTACGGACAAGCTAATTGCCCGTTAGGGCATTCATGTCAATAGAAAGACATACACGACAATTTGAAATGCACCCCTTTTATTTGACGCCGGATCTTTATCACTATGTCGCACACCCGATTATTGCCGAACCACTTTTATCACCAATTCTTTTTCGACAGTTAGGAAATCATTGGAAACGCGTCCAACCAGTTTCACTCCTTTCGGGAAATCAGTATCCGAAGAAGAAAACATACTGTGGTCGATTGTAGCAGTCGGTGCCGTGAATGGAAGGGTATAGGTGTGAATGCCCAAAATGGGGCCAAGATATAGATTGGGTATGTAATCTAATTTTTCACAGGGCGATTGCCAAATAGATATTTTACTTCCGGCAATTTGAGGGTCCCACACAACGGCAAGGCGCGGCTTCGGATCAACGATATAACCTGTTGAACTAACATACATCGTCAGAGTGTCGCCGTAAGCGGCACTGATGTCGGGGTCGTTAAACGTGACGCTTGCGTCCACCACATTACATTGTTGAATCGAGATCTTGCGCATTAAAACACCGGCCTGAACGATAATCTCTGCCGAGCGAATCTCTAACGGAGTTGCAGAAACGTAGGCACTTACCGCAAAATTAAACCCTACAGTTGAGTCTTTCTTGGTAATCGTTATCCAATTTGCCGCCGTGCTTGTGGCTAAATCAGTGATAGAAACAATCTTCCATTGAAGATTATCCGCTGCGATATAATCCGTTTTCACCTCTACCGAATCCGATTGCGCCCCCTTGGAATATTTGAATACGTTTTTATTGATAGTCAAGTAATATTGACCATTAGTCACGATGTCCCAATCGCCATCCTCCCATTCCACAATGGTTGTGATGCCGTTGATGGCTTTGGCGTCAAACGCCTCTTGGGGGGTGTCGTAACCGGCAGAATTGATGCGTTTGATGGTGAGGTTATACTGCCTGTTTCTTAAAATATCAAGGAGTGTTGTCCCGTCTGTGTCATAAAAATTGACACGATAATAAGTCATTTTTGAATAATTGCCATTGTAATAACCGCCGATAACCACGCAAGTAGCGCTGTCCGGCGCTGCCGAAGCAGCGGTTTCAAACGTGTAGATAGCACCTTGAATCGCCACACTGTCGCCCGGAGTCGTCGCCAAATATTCAATAGCAGTGACACTGCCTCGCGGACTGTTCAACCCTGCCGGAATGCTTGCTTGGGTGACGGCCGGTTTACCACTGCCGTTTATAGTCACATTTGCAGAAGTCGGAACAATCAAACCGGCCGTATTCGAGTTGTAGAGATACACCGCTCCGATTTTGAACATAGATGTTAATCCCGCTACTGTCGTATCCAATTTCACATCAATGCGTGCCACCATGCGCAATAAATCAATATTAATGGTCGGTTTATTCGTTTTAATAATTTCGACCGGAGCACTTTCGCCCCACATCGGAAAAGCTTGAAAATTAACTGAACTAACGGCATTCCATTTGGTGGGTGTCGCGCCCAACGAAACCTGCAATTGAGCGAACACATTCGCTTTCTTGCGACCTGTGATTCCTGTTGCCACCAAGTTTGTTACCTCTTGATGCGCGTTAGTAATCACCACAAATTGCTGTTGAACACCCGGTTTTATCTGTGCCACAATTTTTAGTACTTGGTTCCCGCTCTCATCCGTCGTCATAGCCGCCTTTGTTACGAGATAACTAAAGATGATGGAATCGGCAGGATGAACATCAAATGCCAACACATCTACTTCTGAGATGGCTTTTTCATCATCGGAAGTGATCGAACGCAGATCTGTCTGAATTTTCCCCGGCACATTGAGATTGAGAGTAATTTCCTGTTCGTCACCACTCAGTAGTTGACCACGTCCCGAATCACTCAAATCCTGACAGCCTGCAAAAAACGGAAGAAGCAGAAAAATCAACCTCCATTGACTATTTAATATACTATTTACTCGTTTCATATTTTTAACTGTTAATTGTTAATTTTTAATTTCATAGTGACAATTCGCTGTCAATTGTGAATTGACCCCAATTATTGACATTAATTTCCACGCGACGTGCAGCCTCAAACGCCTCATCTTTGGTGTCGTGACCACGTGAGGTGACATCGGTGATATTAAAATTGTATTGCCTGTTTCTCAATACCGGAATCGGGGTTTTTCCGTCGGTGTCATAAAAATCAACGCGATAGAAACTCATCTTTGAGTCTGTTTTATAGAACCCGCCTACAACCAAACAAATGGCACTGTCTGCCGCCGCTGTGGCTTGTGTTTCCAGCGCATAGATAGCACCCACAAAAGAGGCGGGCGAGCACTTCACGCTATCTTCATATTCGATAAATGCAGGGACACCTCGCGGACTGTTGAAACCTGCCGGAATGCTTGGATTGCTCACCGCGTAACCACTACTGCCTTTCGTCACATTTGCGGGGTGTGGGGCAATCAACCCGACTGTATTTGTGTTGTAGAGATAAACTGCACCGATTTTGAACTTGGATGCTAATCCTGAAACATTTGTATCCAATTTCACGTCAATCCGTGCTGTTGTTCGCAATAAATCAACCGCAATGTCGTCTTCCAAGTCTTCGGTAATTTCGATTGAATCGCTTTCGCCCCACATTGGAATGGCTCTAAAATTAGCGGCACCGGCGGCGTTCCATTTCGTCGGCGCAGTGCCTAATGAATCGACTAATTGATTGAGCAAATTCGTTTTGGCAGTTCCGATTGACGCTCCGGCAATCAAGGCTGTAACCGCTTTATGAGCATTGGTAATCACCACAATCTGTTGTCGAACACCCGGTTTGTTTTTCAGCGTGACAACCGCGCCTGGTTTGCCGGCGTCATCAATGCTTGGCGAACCCGTCACGGCATAACTGTAGGTTGTGGAAGAGGCATTCACATCAAAAGCCAATACATCCACTTCTGTAATCGCTTTCTCTTCCGATCCGGAAATCGAACGCAGTCCGGATTGAAATTCCCCGGGCACATTGAGGCTGATGTGGATTTCTTGCGTGCCGTCCGTCAATTGCGTGCGACCCGAATCAATTGAATCTTGACAACCGACCGCACTCAATGTCACAGAAAGAATCCACATCCATAGAGGTTTGAAAATAGCATTTATTCGCTTCATATTTCGTTTTTTTTTGTTTACAGTATGATTTAAAACTTCAGTATGGTGTTGATATTGACCGCTCCCCAATTGTTTACATTGAACGTCATGCCCCATGCGCCGCCGTCATTCAAATTTATTTCGATGTTGAATACGTGGCAACTCTCAAAATCAAGGACCCCGCTGTGTGATTTTTTATAGGATTCCATTATCAATAAAATCAAATCAGTCGTGTTAGGAATACCAAAAACGACATCACCTGCGCTGTTGAAGATGGTCAAAGTGGGGCTTGGAGCACCCACATCGGCCGACAATTTCAACGTGCGCAACCGCGTTTCGACAAAGTCTTGACCTTTGGGCGAAAGGCCGTCAGAGACGTATGAAAAATCATCGCAAGACAGGAAGGCATTGCTAAAAGAGTACTTCGCATTGCGATCCCGAATCTGAAATGTATACACCTCTTCCTTTTTTTTCTTTTCGCCTTTCAATCCCAACAGCTTGACATTGATTTCATTCGACTGTTGAACGACGGGAATTTCCACGACATTGAGTCCCGGAACAAGGGTCACGTTTGTCCTGCTGCCATAAAATGACGGAAACAATTGTTCACTTTTTATGGATTTATTTGCCGGCATTTGGATGTAAAACTCGTCGAGTGTCGAATTGACCCGATAAGGATATGACGTGGCAGAGAGGTCGAGATTATACCAAACGACAAAATCATAGATGCCGATGGCAGTCCAATAATTCAGCGTTTGTTCGGCGTCAGTTAACGAATGTAACGGATAGGAAGCCACGAACGTTTTTTCTTTGTCAAAAACGAAAAGCCTGACATTCCGACGAGTGGTGGGAGCGTCCTTTTCATATTTTAATTGAATTTTCAATTTTGCTCTGTCCCCCCAATTCACACTGTCTTTCCAATTGATACTGTCTTTCCAATTGATACTGTCTTTCCAGTTAATACTATCGGTCCAATGGATACTGTCGTTCCAATCAATAGGGTCGTTCCAATCAATAGAATCGTTCCCCCCGGGAATGTTTGGATAGACGCAGTCATCTAAATTATCGTAAATGCAAGCAGACAAAACCATTGCCAGCACAGCCAAATAAGGAATATAACGACTTAGTTGTTTCATTGAATTTTGCATTTTTTAATTATTATATTCATCCAACGCTGCTTTCAATTGGGTCATAATCTGCAGATTTTGAGCCGCTTCCTGACTGCCGTTTTTCATCGCTTGATTGAAATAGCCTTCGGCGTCGTCAAATTCATGCCGATTCATGTAAATAACACCTATATTATTCCACGTTGCGGGATCGCGCCGGTATTTGCTGAGTATGTCGAAAGCTTCGTCTTCATTGCCTGACAAAATGGCCGCTGCCGCCGCGTTGAGATTGGCTGTCTGATTGTTTGGATAGGCAGTACGAGCGATTTCAAACACTTCGCAAAACTCCGGGCTGCCTTTGGGATAGGTGTTGGCAATCGTGAACATCTCATACAAACTCAACATTCGCGCCCTTGTTTTCAACAATTCCTTTCCTCTTTCAATTGAAAAATTGGGCACCGTGTATTCGATAACATAATCCGAACGCCTCAACCGTGGATATAACACATCATATATATATTGGTAGGTTTTGCCCCCATCCAATTCTTTTATTCGCTGTTCTCTGTCGTAAAGAGGCGTATTGAGAATAGTGAGCACGCGCATTTTATTCGGCACAGCATGGTCCGTTTCCACAAGCAAAGCCAGCTTTTCCCAATCTTCGCCCAGCCCCACTGCACTAATATTCACTCGGGACAAGAAGTGATGCCGTGCACTCACATAACTCAACAAGGATTTTGCTCGACGGTCGGATAATGCCACGTTAGCCGCTTCAACACCTTCGGGAGAAGCATAGGCTTTGATACTCACCGATTTGATCACGGCTTCCGGTTCGTCTTTGACGTATTGCAAACTGTTATCAATTTTTGCCAATTCGGCCTTGTTGCTCTGAAAGTTAGGCAGAATATCCGATTTCCCTTGTTTGAAAAACAAATACGCTTCGCCGGACTCCCGACGCTCTTTGATGCTTTCTTGGGATGGCGCAATAAAACTCACTTCCGGCGTGTAGGTATAGTTAATCGCGCCTTGCTCGTCAATACTTCCTGCAATCAGCAATTCGCCATGATCATAGGAAGAGTCGCAACAGCCTGTCATATCTTGCAGGAGGTAGAGACTTGCAACATCCATCCAAAGCTCAAACGGAATCGTTTGTGCGTAAGAAATCTGTGTTAGCCTGCCTTTGGCAACCGTCACAGAGTAGACCGCGGGGTCTTTGCTAACGCCATTCAGACTGAGTGAACGTTTATAGAGATTGTTACGATTTTTGCCATTCACAATCATCGGAGGCAGATGTTTCAGGCGCTTTTTATTAAATTTAGAGCGCAAAACAGGAGTGAAAGTTATCTGAAAATCAGACGGAAAGTCGAGGCCTTTAAGGATAATATCAAAATCAATCGTCACCACATCGTCTTTGACATGAATTTTGTTCTTCTTGATTTCAATAGTGTTCTCTTGCGCGTAACTCGGTGCAGAAAATAAGAAAAAAAGCAGTAATACCGTAGCTATAATATAGGTGTGTTTCTGTTTCATATTTTTTCTTATTTTATAATGTAAATTAAAGAAAGTCCCACTTGTGTAGGGCCAAAATAATCTGCGGAACCCGTTTTTTCTTTTTTACCGCACTCTTGACATTCGTAACGGTCATATTCAAGGCGAGCATAACCCAACCCGATATTTGCTTCCAGATTCCAACGGGGAGCAAGGTAAAAATTATAGCCATAAGATAGTCCTGCCCCAAACAAGTAGCCCTCGTAGCGGTGATCTTTCAAGTAGCTGAAATTGATTCCGCTGAAGTTCACCCCGTCCAATTCAGTCAGTTTACTCATATTTAATAGCCCGTAATGAGCATGTAAGCCAAAATAATGGCCTGCAAAAGGTTCACAAAGCCACTTGCGAATTTCCGGTTGCACCAGTAAAAACTTGAATTTTTTATTGTCTTTCAGCTCCCAAGGGTTGTAAGTGACGGGCAATTTCAAAGTCCAAGTCTCACTCACGCGCAATTCCAGCCCGAAATTCATGCTCGTGGTGGCATCATAAAGCAAATTGCTACTTATGGCCAATGTGGGCGATAGATTTGGAAGCGTAGTAGTGCTCTGTGCCCGCGTAGAGCTATATGTTAGCAACAACAAAGCCGCCAACATCACTCCTTTATACAGTCTTTTGAGTCCCATTTTTTATTTTCTATGCTGAATTTATGCGATACGGCCACAAAGGTAGGCAATGTTTTTATGTTTAGCAAATATTTTTTCGCTATAATTTTTAATTTATAAAAAAAATCACTACCTTTGCCAAAAATATAAACTATTAAAAAAAATAAGAACATGAAACACAGAATTTATGCATTATGCCTTGTTTTGGCATTGGCTACAGCTTGTCAGAAAAAAGTTGATTATTTAGGAATTGCCCAAGCATCAGAGGCAAGTTTGAATGCTTTCGAGGAAGAATTGACTGCATTGCAAGCCGATGGCGGACAGATTGTGGCCGAATTAGAAGCCAAATATGATTCGCTTTATGAAAAAACAAAAGCAGATTATGCGCAGTATTTTGAAAACAACATCAACGACACTACCGCACAGCGCATTTTTGGCGAAACAAAATGGGCACGTCGCTTGAGTGTCGACCAGTTGCAAAGTATTTTGGACAAATCGGGTGCTGAATTTAAGGCAACGGAATTGTATCAAAAAACGGCTGAACGCGTGAATAACATCCAAACATCGCAGCCCGGCCATCCATTCAAAGAAATTGTGGCTGAAAATCCTCAAGGTCAGGAAATTAAATTGTCGGATTATGCCGGAAAAGGCAAATATGTGTTACTCGACTTTTGGGCAAGTTGGTGCCCTCCCTGTCGTGCCGACATGCCGCAGGTGGTTGAATTGTACAATAAATATAAGAACAAAAATTTTGAAATCGTCGGCTATTCTTTGGATAGTAATTCAGACGATTGGAAGAAAGGATTAACAGCTTTACACATGACTTGGCCGCAGATGTCTGCCTGTCAGGGTTGGGAATCTCAGGGTGCTAAATCGTATGCAGTCAACTCTATTCCTTGCACGTTACTCATTGATCCACAAGGGAATATCATCGCAAGAGAAAAAAATGGAAGTCTGCGTGGAGATGCATTAGCCGCTAAATTAGCAGAGTTAATAAAATAAGGTACGCCCTGAAAACTATTAAAATTATGTGTGATTATATGAAAATAGTTTGTATCTTTGCCACCAAATTAGAGTCGTCGCGTGGTTTCGACTATGCAGCAATGGAAGTATAATACTCACAAAATAAGAGTTAGACAGATGGTGTATAACGGACAAATAGCGCTCATACCCCCCCTCATTGTCAGTAGTTTACGAGGGGAGGGGTAAATTCCCTCGCAAAAGCCAAACTGCGCAAGAGCGTCTTCGTGTCCGCGCGCTTCCGGCGTTAAATCCCGTTTTCACAAACATACCAGCAAGCCGTAATGGGACTTTCGAGTCCTGTTGCGGCTTTTTGCATCCTGTTGCGGCTTGTTCCGTCATTGCGAGGGCGGAGCCCGAAGCAAACCAGCTGCTTTTTATAGTTTGCTTCGGGCTTCGCCCTACCAATGACGGTTTTACGCAACTCATTGATTTTCAACGAGATTGGGGACTGCCACTTGCCATGCACAATGCAAAGATACGTCGTTCTTTTTTATGTAAATTATTTATAGAAACTCGCAATGACGGCGGCTTTGCCGCTGTGGG
>BNTP01000030.1 GCA_025996695.1 Bacteroidia bacterium
AAACCTTATCTCCAATTTTTATCCTACCTTCTTTGAAACAAGACTCGACAACAAGCTTTTTGCATTAATCCGAGGGGCTGCCACTTGCCATGAACATTGCAAAGATACGTCATTTTTTTTTATGTAATTTTTTTTATAGAAACTACCAATGACGGATTTACGCAACACATTGATTATCAACGAGATTGGAGACTGCCACTTGCCATGAACGATGCAAAGATACGTCATTCTTTTTTATGTAAATTTTTTATAGAAACTCGACATGACGGCGCCGTCGTGGGGGGTAATAGGGGAAAGGCAGCGGCGGCTTCGCCGCCGCTGCCTTTCCCCTCTCTCTTAAAAAATGCCGCCGTTATGTCGACCGAGCCGCAGGCGAGCGGAGACATCTCACGCCAACAAGCCTTTTCTGTACAAATATAATATCCCGCAATCCGTAGGATTGCATCGCTCGGTAGAAAACGCAATGACACGCCCCAATCCCCGCATGCCGCAGGTATGCAACCCCATTCGCCAATGGCCGCATACCTACGGCATGCCGAGTGCATGAGGCATGGTCAATGCTACCGAGCGATGCAATCCTAACGGATTGCCCTGGCAAATTTCCCTTTGAAAAAGGGAAATTTGTCGTACTCCCCCTGAAATGCACTTGTTTGTATATTATCAATATTATTATTACCTTTGCTCAATATTCTGAGTAAAAATACTCAATGTATTGAGTAAAAATACTCAGCGTATTGAGTAAAAAATATAGATATGATAAAACGTGTTGAATTACAGAGTGTTATATCTCGAATTGAAGAGCCGCGCAGGTTTATTCAAGTGCTTGCCGGCCCGAGACAGGTGGGAAAAACCACTTTGGTTTTGCAGACACTTGATAAGATTGCTATTCCTCATAGATACGAAAGTGCCGATGGCGTGAGCGTTGGCGATGCTATATGGATTAGTCGAATTTGGGATGAAGCACGAATGATGATGAAAATCTCATCTCAAAATGAGTTTCTTTTAGTGATAGATGAAGTGCAAAAAATCGCAAATTGGAGCGAGACCGTTAAAAAAGAATGGGATGCGGATACCCGAATGGGGTTGAATATCAAACTTATTCTGCTTGGTTCATCGCGTTTGTTGATTCAAAAAGGATTGACGGAATCGCTTGCAGGACGCGTTGAACTCATCCATTTATCGCATTGGTCATACTCCGAAATGCAAGCGGCGTTTGGATGGAATTTGCAGCAATACATCTATTTTGGTGGTTATCCGGGATCTGCTCCTCTGATTGGCGATGAAAATCGTTGGAAAGAATACATTCGCAATGCTCTTGTTGAAGCGAGTATTTCAAAAGACATTCTAATGCTTACAAGAGTAGACAAACCGGCGTTGTTGAAAAATCTGTTTGAATTAGGGTCTTTGTTTTCAGGACAGATTTTGTCGTACAACAAGATGCTTGGTCAACTGCTTGACGCAGGCAATACAACGACGCTTGCCCATTATCTTAAGCTTTTGAATGACAGCGGTTTATTGGGTGGATTAGAAAAATATTCCGGTAGTGCAGTTAATAAACGTGCCTCCAGTCCCAAGTTTCAAGTGCATAATAATGCCTTGTTTTCATTGTCGTTGGATACAACATTTGAAAAAGCCCAAAATGAACGGGATTTATGGGGACGATTATTTGAATCAACCGCCGGTTCACACCTATTGAATCATGCCGTCAAAAACGACTATCAGCTTTATTATTGGCGTGAAAGCAATTACGAAATCGACTTTGTTATGCAAAAAAAAGAACAAATTATCGGTTTAGAAATTAAAAGCGGGGTTAATGCAGGAAATTTAGGGATGTCACTCTTCAAAACCCAGTATCCCGATGCTAAATTATTATTGATTGGTACCGGCGGCATCCCTTTGGACGAATTTTTGAAAATAAATCCGGTAGAATTGTTTTAACTGACATATTCCCCATAACGTTCGATTGTTTTCAGAACATCCCGTAAACTTTCCGAATCCCTTCCGCCAAAATATCAATTTCTTGCTCGGTATTGTAGAACGCGAATGATGCACGCACGGTGCCCTCGATGCCCAAAGCATCCATCAGCGGTTGTGCACAATGATGTCCCGTGCGAACAGCAATTCCCAAACGGTCGAGCAGCATGCCCATGTCGTAGGGGTGAATTGCGCCAACGAGAAACGAAAGTACCGTACTTTTATGCGGCGACGTGCCCACAAAGCGCATCCCTTCGATTTGGCTTAATCTGTCCGTTGCGTAGCGCAAGAGGTGGTCTTCGCGCTCACGAATCGCGTACATTCCCAACTTCTCAATATAGCGAATTGCCTCAGCCAGAGCCGTTATGCCCACATAATCGGGCGTGCCGGCTTCAAATTTGTAAGGCAATTCGTTGTAGGTGGTGTGTTCAAACGTCACGTGCGCAATCATTTCGCCGCCACCTTGGTAGGGCGGCATCAGGTGCAGCCAATGTTCTTTGCCATACAGCACGCCTACGCCCGTTGGGCCGTACATTTTATGTGCGGAAAACACCAAAAAGTCGCAATCCAACGCTTGTACATCAATCGGAATATGCGGCACAGACTGGGCAGCATCCACCAAAACGGGAATATTGTAGCCGTGCGCCATCTTGATAATTTTTTCAATCGGATTTATCGTCCCCAAGACATTGGAAACGTGTGTCAGCGCAATCAGTTTCGTGTTTGACGAAATCAATTCTTCAAGATCTTCCAAGCGAATTTCACCGGATTCGGTGACCGGAACAACTTTGATTTCAATGCCCAAAATAGTGCGTTGCATCTGCCATGGCACGATATTGGAATGGTGTTCCATCGCCGTCACGATAATCTCGTCGCCCGCTTTGCATTGTGAGCGGCAAAAACTGCTTGCCACCAGATTGATAGATGCCGTTGTGCCACTTGTGAAAATTACTTCTTTAGAATGTTTCGCGTGAATAAAATTTTGAACGGTTTTGCGTGATTCTTCCAATTTCTCGGTCATGAGTTGGCTGAGATGGTGAATCCCACGGTGCACATTGGCATTGATGGTCGTGTAAATTTCGTCAATGCACTGAATGACTTGTCGCGGCTTCTGCGTCGTTGCCGCATTGTCTAAATACACCAGCGGCTTGTCATACACTGTTTGTGAAAGAATCGGAAAGTCCTTTCGTATTGTTTCAATTTGTAAATGGTCGTCTGAGTCCATATTATTAGAATTATGAATTATGAATTATGAGTTATGAGTTATGGGCTAAATCTTTTTTTGAGGTGCTATATTTTGCAAGTCTTGCAAACTTGCCCTGAGCGCAGTCCCGCAGGGACGACACTTTATTAACCGTAGACTTCAGTCTACGGACAGCCTGCCACACGCAACCTTCACCCCGCAGGGGTGACACTTGATAGTGCCGTCCCTGCGGGACTATGCTATCGTGCGTATTTCTATACCGTAGACTGAAGTCTACGGTTAATAAAGGGCTGTCCCTGCGGGACAAGGCGCCGTTAGCAAAATATAGCACCTCAAAAAAAGATTTTGCCATGTTTTGATGAGACACACCGCCTGGTGGCGGGACCCTCGTAATCTTTAAAGCCATTTTTCATATTTTTTCATGACTTCTGAATGGGGGACTGTTAAACCCGCTTCTACTTCTGCCAAACCTCTTAATATCCCTTGCTTTTCTTCGTCGCAAATAGTGTTCCACCAATTTTCTTGGGAGTTGTTATTGTGAGCGAAAGATTCAATTTTATCCAAAATGTCTTGCATAAATGCACTTTTGAGCATATTTTTTGCTTCCTTTTCAGGAATGCCTCGCGAACGCAAATAAAACATCGCCACCTCGTCCAACTGCCCTGTAGCCATGCCGTGCGAACATTTTACGTCGTCGGCATAAATTTCCAGTTGAGGTTTGGAATAGATGCGGCAGGCATTCCCGTCCAACAAATTGCGGTTGTTTTGATATGCTACAGTCTTTTGAGCACCTGCTTTTACCACAATTTTGCCTTCAAACACGCCAACAGCTTCTTCGCTCAACAGGTATTTGAATAGCTGATTGCTTTTGCAATTCGGCACATTGTGATTGACAAATATCTGATTTTCAATCCGTTGTTGTCGTTCGGCGATTGCCAATCCGTAAATATTGACTTCGGCATTTTCGCCATCCAAATCAATTTGAAAATGCGTGCGCGTAGTTTGCTCTTGTACAAAATACAAATTCAAACTTGCATTTTGTTCCAAAACAATATGATAGTCCAACGCAGTATCTTTCGGTTGAAAAGCAAGAGATTTGCGTTCGTTTTTCGACAAATGTAATATCTGAGAATTTGATGTCATTTCAGCCAATCATAACCTTTTTTTTCCAATTCCAACGCCAATTCCGGCGGTCCCGTCTTGATAATTTGCCCGTTGTAGAGTACGTGAACAACATCTGGCTTGATATAATCCAGCAATCGCTGATAGTGCGTAATCACAATCGTCGCATTGTCGGGACGTTTCAATTTATTGACACCATCGGCCACGATTCGCAGAGAGTCAATGTCCAAACCGCTGTCCGTTTCGTCCAAAATCGCCAATTTCGGCTCGAGCATCGCCATCTGAAATATCTCGTTGCGTTTTTTTTCGCCGCCTGAGAAGCCTTCATTCACCGAGCGATTCACCAAATTGGTGTCTAACTCGACCAAAGCCTGTTTCTCGCGTATCAATTTCAAAAATTCGCCTGCTGTCAATGCCGTCTCGCCATTGTGTTTGCGGCGTTCGTTGATTGCAGCCCGCATAAAATTGATCATGCTCACGCCCGGAATTTCCACCGGATATTGAAAACTCAAAAACAGACCTGCCCAAGAACGCTCTTCCGGCAACATTTCCAAGAGATTTTTCCCCAGAAACGAAACTTCGCCTTGTGTGACCTCAAAAGCAGGATGGCCCACCAATACGGACGAAAGTGTGCTTTTGCCCGAGCCATTAGGACCCATAATCGCATGCGTTTCGCCCGCCTTGACCCGCAAATTGATTCCTTTCAGAATTTCCTTGCCGTTGACAGACGCGTATAATTTTTTTATATCTAAAAGCTCTGCACTCATATTATTACTTATCTTTTGCAGGCGCAAAGATACAAAATAATTGCGAATTACGAGTAGTGAGTTGTGCCTGAAAAAAAACAAATTTATAATTCATAACTCATAATTTATTCGTACCTTTGTACCCAAAACAAAAAATCCTTTTTGAACCCCATGGATAAAAAGATTTCTCTGATATTGGAAAACGGACTCACGTTTAGCGGCTATTCTTTTGGTTATGAAGCACCTGCCGCAGGGGAAGTTGTTTTTAATACTGCAATGGTTGGCTACCCCGAAAGCCTTACAGACCCCTCTTACGCCGGTCAAATACTCACAGTCACTTACCCCTTAGTCGGAAATTACGGCGTGCCCGAAGACAGAATTGTTGACGGATTGTCCCAATTCTACGAGTCGGAAAAAATACAGGTCAGCGGACTGATTATCTCCGAATATTCACACGAATACAGTCACTGGAATGCCTGCAAAAGCTTGGGCGACTGGCTGAAAGAACACAAAGTACCCGGCGTTTATGGCGTGGATACGCGCGCGTTGACCAAGTTGATTCGCGAAAAAGGCTCCATGAAAGCGAAGATTGTTTTCAATTCGCCCGATGAAATAGATTTTATCGACCCCGCATTGGAAAATCAGGTAGCAAAAGTCAGTTGCAAAGAAGTCATTAAATATGGTAACGGTTCAAAAAAGGTCGTCTTGGTCGATTGTGGCGTGAAACACAACATTATCCGCTGTCTGTTGCAACACGATGTGACAATCACTCGTGTGCCTTGGGATTACGATTTCAACACCTTAGAATACGACGGACTGTTTATTTCCAACGGCCCCGGCGACCCCGAACACTGCGAAATAACCGTAAAACACATCCAGGCCGCGATGAAAGCCGGCAAACCCATCATGGGAATTTGCATGGGCAATCAATTGCTGGCAAAAGCAGGTGGCGCCACCACTTACAAATTGAAATACGGACATCGCAGCCACAACCAGCCCGTGCAATTAGCAAATTCAAATCGCTGTTTCATCACGTCGCAAAATCATGGTTATGCGGTCAACACAGACACGTTGAGCGACGAATGGGAAGTGTTGTTTACCAATATGAACGACGGCTCGAACGAAGGCATCCGCCACAAAACACAGCCTTGGTTCTCTGCACAATTCCATCCGGAGGCGGCTTCGGGGCCAACAGATACCGCCTTTATGTTTGATATGTTCATAGATTCAATTCGTGGCGGTAGCACACAGATAACGCAGATTTTACAGATTTTCGCAGATAAAAAAGAACTGCGTGAATCTGTAAAATCTGCGTCATCTGCGTGCAAAAAAGTGCTGCTACTCGGCTCCGGTGCGTTGAAAATCGGCGAAGCGGGCGAATTTGACTATTCCGGCTCACAAGCCCTAAAAGCCCTGAAAGAGGAAGGTGTCGAAACCATCCTTATCAACCCCAATATCGCTACTGTGCAAACGTCCGAAGGGGTTGCCGACAAGATTTATTTCTTGCCCGTCACGCCTTTCTTCGTGGAAAAAGTGATCGCGAAAGAACGCCCTGACGGCATTCTGCTGTCGTTCGGTGGACAAACCGCCCTCAACTGCGGTGTTGCGCTCTTCCACGATAAGGTGTTTGAAAAATACAACGTACAGGTGTTGGGAACGCCTGTGCAGTCGATTATTGACACGGAAGACCGTGAACTTTTTGTTAAAAAATTGGATGAAATTGATGTGAAATCCATCAAAAGCATCGCCGTTGAATCAATGCACGATGCACACAAAGCGGCAACCGAATTAGGCTATCCTATTATCGTGCGTGCAGCCTACGCCCTCGGAGGCATGGGGAGCGGTTTTTGCAACAACGCCGACGAATTGCAGGCATTGGCTGAAAAGGCGTTCAACTACTCCAACCAGTTGTTGATAGAAAAATCGCTGAAAGGCTGGAAAGAAATCGAATACGAAGTGGTGCGCGACAAATACGACAACTGTATCACGGTTTGTAACATGGAGAATTTCGACCCGCTGGGTATCCACACGGGCGAAAGCATCGTGGTGGCGCCATCGCAAACGCTGACTAATAAGGAATATCACAAATTGCGAGAATTGGCGATTCGCATCATCCGACACATCGGAATCGTGGGCGAATGTAATGTGCAATATGCTTTCGACACGGTGTCGGAGGACTATCGCGTGATTGAGGTGAACGCACGATTGAGCCGTTCTTCTGCTCTCGCATCCAAGGCTACAGGCTATCCGCTGGCGTTTATCGCTGCCAAATTGGCGTTGGGTTATGGCTTGCAAGATTTGAAAAACTCGGTTACAAAAACTACTCCGGCGTTCTTTGAGCCGGCTTTGGACTATATTGTTTGTAAAATTCCGCGCTGGGATTTAGGCAAATTCCACGGCGTGTCGCAAGAGATTGGTTCGAGCATGAAAAGTGTAGGCGAGGTGATGTCCATCGGTCGTAGTTTTGAGGAAGTGATTCAAAAAGGGCTGCGGATGATTGCACAGGGCATGCACGGGTTTGTTGCCAACAAAGGGTTGGCGGTGGACGACATCGACAAGGCGTTGAGCGAGCCGACCGACAAGCGCATTTTCATTATCGCGCAGGCGTTGGAAGCCGGTTATACGATTGACCGCATCCACGAATTGACGAAGATTGATTTGTGGTTTTTGCAGAAGTTGCAAGGCATTCATCAAACGTCCAAACAGCTTGAAAACGTCGATTCCATCGAGAAATTGCCTGTAGATTTGCTGAAAACAGCGAAGCAAAAAGGGTTTTCCGACTATCAAATTGCCAAGTTGATTTATAAAAATACGGATACTGCCACGGATAATAAATCGGCGTTGCGCGATCACCGCAAAAAACTCGGCATCGTGCCGGTAGTCAAACAAATTGACACGCTGGCAGCAGAATATCCGGCGCAAACCAACTATTTGTACCTTACTTATAATGGTACCGAAATTGACGTCGATTACCTTGGCGACAAGCGTTCGGTGGTCGTTTTGGGTTCGGGCGCCTACCGCATCGGCAGTAGCGTCGAATTTGACTGGTGCTCGGTGAATGCGCTGGAAACGATTCGCAAACGTGGTTGGCGCGGTGTGATGGTCAATTACAATCCTGAAACGGTATCGACCGACTACGATATGTGCGACCGTCTGTATTTCGATGAATTGACGTTTGAACGCGTGATGGACATCCTTGAATTGGAAAATCCGCACGGCGTGGTGCTGTCGACGGGTGGACAAATTCCGAACAACCTCGCACTGTCGTTAGATAAAGCCGGTGTGCCGATTTTGGGTACGACTGCACACAATATTGATAATGCCGAAGACCGGCATAAATTCTCGTCCATGCTCGACCGTTTGGGCATCGACCAACCGAAGTGGAAAGAGTTGAGTTCGCTGTCCGACATCGACCAATTTGTCGATGAAGTGGGCTTTCCGGTGCTTGTGCGCCCGTCCTACGTGCTTTCAGGTGCTGCGATGAATGTTTGTTCCAATCCAAAAGAACTGGAAATGTTCCTGAAATTGGCGGTCAATGTGTCGCAAAAACATCCGGTGGTCGTGAGCGAGTTTATTCAGAACGCGAAAGAAATTGAAATTGACGCGGTCGCCAACAAGGGCGAAATTGTGACGTATGCCATTTCCGAGCACATCGAATTTGCCGGCGTGCACTCGGGCGATGCCACGATTCAGTTTCCTCCGCAAAAATTGTATGTCGAAACGGTGCGTCGCATCAAAAAGATTGCCCGCGAAATTGCGTTAGCACTCGAAATTTCCGGTCCGTTCAACATCCAATTCTTGGCGAAAGACAACGATATTAAGGTGATTGAATGCAACTTGCGTGCTTCACGCAGTTTCCCATTCGTATCTAAAGTATTGAAACTCAACTTTATAGAACTCGCCACGCGCGTGATGCTCGGCGAAACCGTTGAAAAACCCAACAAGAGCGAATTTGAATTGGATTACGTGGGCATCAAAGCCTCACAATTCTCGTTCTCACGCTTGCAAAAAGCCGACCCTGTGTTGGGCGTAGATATGGCGAGTACCGGCGAAGTGGGTTGCATCGGCGATGATTATTATGAAGCGGTGTTGAAATCCATGCTGTCCGTGGGCATGCGTATTCCCAAGAAAAACATCCTGATTTCCAGCGGCGAAACAAAATCGAAAGTGGATATGTTTGATGCTTGTAAGCTCCTGCATGAAAAAGGTTTTGTGATTTACGCCACCGGAGGCACGCAGCATTTCTTGGAAGGAAACGGCATTCCTGCCATCCACGTGGCACAGCCCAACGAATCGACAGCGGCAACAACTCCCAACGCATTGGATTTAATTCACGACAAACAAATTGATTTGGTAGTTAACATTCCAAAGAATTTGACGGAAGACGAACTCTCCAATGGCTACAAAATCCGCCGTGGAGCCATCGATTTCAATATTCCACTGTTCACTAATTCGCGTCTGGCATCGGCATTCATTCATGCGTTCTGCGAAATTGATATGGCGAATATTCCGATTAAGAGTTGGGATGAGTATAAATAGTAGAGTTTAGTTATTAGAGTTTAGAGTTTAGTTATTAGAGTTTAGTTAAAAATATAAATCATGAAAAAGCAGAACCAAAAGGGCAAGCCGTATCCGGAGTTTGAGCCGCTGTCACAAGAAGTCAGAGAGCCAGGAGTGGCGTATCAGACAGCAACGGCACTCAGTTTTGAAGAAGATTTTGAAAGAAGGTGGGCAAAAGGTCTTACCCCGAATGAGTTTTTACGAGCGATGTTTGATTTTATTGATTCATTGCCATGGAAAGAGAGATAATTTTTGATGAAGAAAAAGACCGGAGGTCTTTACGCCACCCCGAATGGGGTGCAATTTTGATAACCCCGTACAAGCGAAGCGCAGTGCGGGGTGGGTTGACCTCCCTATCCACAGCGACCCCGTATGGGGTCGAACATACAGATGGCACACCTTCGGTGTGCGGGAGGAGAGGGGTGCATTTTACCCCGCACTGCGCTTCGCTTGTACGGGGTTATCAATATTTTACGCCTTCCGGCGTAACAGACGGAAACAGAATCGCAGAATATAGCTAAATTTTATGCGGGTGCCCTGACAGTATTTTGACATTAGCGATTAGTTAAAACAATATTATAAATAAACAGTAGAATATGAAAAAAATTTCTTTCTTATTGATTGCAGCGATGTTGCTTTGCTCTAAATCCTTGCTATATGCGAAAGAAGAAGTAAAAGAAACGTCCGGTAGACAGTTTTATGTAGAAGTGGGAGGTCCCGCGGGACTGTTTTCGGCCAATTATCAAGCGCGTTTGAACACAAAAGGCGAGCGCTTGGGCTGGGGGTTCCGTTTGGGCGTTGGGTTCACACTGATAGAGATTTATGGACTTGATTATGGATCGGGGTATGGAGACTTATCATACGATGAAAACAGTACCGTTTATAGTTTTCCTGTTGGCGTGAATTATCTCTTTGGAAAGGCGAACTCACCACATACCTTTGAAGTGGGCGCCGGGGCGACATTCTTCACAAAAAAAGCCGTTTATGGAGTAAATCGCGATGGCTATAAGCAAGGTGATGAAGGAAATATTATTGGGGCTTTCACATTTTTGTATCGCAGAGTACCAATCAAAGGTGGTTTTACGTGGGCTGCCGGTCTGACACCTATCATCGGTACGTCAGGCGATATGGATCTTAGTCCGGCAATCAATATTGGATATTCTTTCTAATATAAATAACAAGATGCGATTGTATGAGTCAGGAAGAAAAAGAAGAAATGATGCAACTGATGCGAGATAATTTCGATTGTCAAGACGAACCCAAATTGGGTATATTTTGGTTCAACAAAGATGACGATGAATTGTTTGGCGTAACAAAAATTGAGGCAAGTGATGTGCCGTTTCTCAATGATAAAGTTTTACGAAAAACCGTGCGTTCACTTCACAAAGATTGGTGGAAAAAGCACGAAATGCGACTAAAAGCAGGGCGCGAAAAAAATCATATCTTTGGGCAAGATTACACGCAAATTCCACGAGGTAGGATATTTCAAAGGCGAGATGGCGTATTTGAAGTGATGTGTGGCAGTTGGATGACTCCGCATATTATGGATTTGGTTATAGAAGAATTTGACCTGCAAAAACAAACAGTAGAACAGGTCATTGACGAACACTGGGAGTTAGGTCATGGATGGAGTGAGGAAGTCCAATGATTCTTAAAAAAACTTTTGAAATATAGCGCATTATTCAAAAAAAAGTCGTACATTTGCACGCAATAAAAAATTTACCGTTATGTCATTTATTGCAGATAAAGTAGTTATGGATGGGTTGACGTTCGACGATGTCTTGTTAATTCCGGCCTATTCTGAGGTTTTACCTCGTCATGTCGACCTCTCGACGCAGTTTTCAAGAAATATCAAGCTGAACATTCCGATGGTTTCGGCGGCCATGGACACCGTTACGGAAGCCAAATTGGCCATCGCGATTGCTCGTGAAGGCGGCATCGGTGTGATTCACAAAAACATGACGATTGGCGAGCAGGCCAAACAGGTAAGTGCAGTGAAACGTGCTGAAAACGGGATGATTTCCCATCCTGTGAGTATCAAACGCGGCAAAACCGTGGGCGACGCACTTGATTTGATGTCGGAATACAAAATTGGCGGCATCCCTGTGGTGGACGACGAAAACCATTTGGTGGGTATCGTGACCAACCGCGATTTGCGCTTTCAACGCGATCGCAGCCTGTTGATTGACATGGTGATGACGTCTGAAAATCTCGTCACGACCGACCTGTCGACTGATTTGGAATCCGCAGCCGATATTTTGCAAAAATACAAGATAGAAAAACTCCCCGTTGTCGATAAAGACAACACGCTGATTGGTTTGATTACCTACAAAGATATTACGAAAGCAAAAGATAAGCCGTTTGCCTGCAAAGACGGGCGCGGTCGTTTGCGCGTGGCAGCTGGTGTGGGCGTCACAGCCGACACTTACGATCGCATCACGGCGCTGGTCGACGCCAGCGTGGATGCAATCGTGATTGACACGGCTCACGGACATTCCAAAGGCGTGATTGAAGTGTTGAAAGAAGCAAAAAAACGGTTTCCAAACACAGATATGGTGATTGGCAACATCGCCACAGCCGAAGCCGCCAAAGTGCTGGCCGAAGCGGGTGCTGACGGCATCAAAGTAGGCATCGGGCCGGGGTCAATTTGTACGACGCGCGTCATCGCGGGCGTTGGCGTACCACAATTATCCGCCATCTACGAAGTGGCAAAAGCCCTGCACGGCACAGGTATCCCGTTGATTGCCGACGGCGGTTTGCGTTATTCGGGCGACATTGTCAAAGCATTGGCGGCAGGTGGCAATTCCGTGATGATGGGTTCTCTTTTGGCAGGCGTAGAAGAATCGCCGGGCGAAACCATCCTTTACAACGGTCGTAAGTTCAAGTCCTACCGCGGCATGGGTTCTTTGGAAGCCATGCAAAAAGGTTCCAAAGACCGCTATTTTCAAGACGTGGAAGACGACATCAAAAAACTGGTTCCCGAGGGCATTGCCGCTCGTGTGCCCTTCAAAGGCTCGCTTTACGAAGTCATCTATCAAATGATTGGCGGCTTGAGAGCAGGAATGGGCTATTGCGGAGCAATAAATATCGACAAATTGCACGATGCTAAATTCACGCGCATCACTGCTGCCGGCATGTCGGAAAGCCACCCGCACGATGTCGCAATCACGCAGGAAGCTCCGAATTACAGTTCCAATCGGGGATAGAACAAAAAATAAAAGTTCGACTAAGGAGCGAACGTAAAACTAAAATGGACGCGGATGGGCGCACGACAAATTTCCCATTTAACCTGCATCCCGCCTGCGCGCGCTTCCGGCGTTAAATATCATTTTTACAAACATACAAGTAAGCCGTAACGGGACTTTCGAGTCTTGTTGCGGCTTTGTGCGTAGCTTGCATTTGGAGGTAGGCGCGTTCGCAGGGGGTGTCTCCGCTCCGCAAAGCGGGCGATAGACCGCTTTGCGGAGCGGAGACACCTCCCGCTGACACGCCTTTCTATGGTGTCGCGTTGGCCAACACGCCTTTCCCGCACGAATATCACATCGCTGCATGCAAGGTAGGCATGCACAGCTCGGTAGAAATGACAACGCATACCGCGCCCGCAAGGTAGGCATGCGACCATTCGCGAATATCAATTGATAAATAAAATGAGATTTAAAAATTAAAAATTAACAAAACATGAGAAAGAAACAATTGTTTTTTAGCCTGCTTGGCCTGGTGGCTTTGAGCAGCAGTTGCGCAACCGATTTGTATCAAAGCAACCCGGTGCAGAGTAGTGGGAGGGAGATTTCCTTCAAGACGTTCGCGGACAAACAGCTCCGCGCAAGTGTCACCACCGCGGGTTCGATGACCTCGTTCACCACCTCGGCATGGAGTCGTCCCGCAGGCAGCGCTTATGACGGTTATGTGCTGAACGGCGTGACCGTGACGCGCGGCGAAGCGGATGGTGCAGGTGCCAACAATTGGGACTATTTCCCCAAAGCCAACTGGCCGGCAAAAGACTCCGTGGATTTCTTCGCTTACTCGCCCGCGTCCAGTGTGAATGTGAAAGTTGGTCTGAAACAGAATGTGTCTTCATTCCCGACCCCTCCTGCCGCCGGCCCGGAGATTGCATACATCGTGCCGGGATGGAACGGCGTTGACCAGCAAGAAGATTTCATGGTGACTAAAAGTGTAGATTTGGCCTTTGACCCACTCAATCCGAGCGTGCAATTGAATTTCAAGCATGCCTTGTCAAGGATTGTTTTCAAGGCTCAAAATCAGAACAAGAACAAGACGTATCTGATTAAAGAACTGGCTTTGAGTAATCTGAAATCGAAGGGAGTAGCGATTATACCGATGTTACCAATGCGAGTAACGGTTTGATGGTGCTGCCGCAGGAAACTATCTTGGGAGCATTCACCGGCAGCACACCGGAATATGGCACGGTCGCCGAAGTAGACGGCACGATGCTACTTATTTGTATGCCTCCGTTGCCGAAGTGGATTACCTCACCAACGACACAGTCAATACCCGCCAGGTAGTTTTCCGGTTGCATGACCCTGCGAATAAATCGCAAGGCATCGCGTCGGATTCGACATACACGGGTCACAATTTGGGAGAACGTGGTTATTATTACGACTGGTCGCAAGCCGCCGCGGCGTGTGCAGAACTGGGACCCGAATGGGCAGTGCCGGATAATACGCAATGGTCTGCGTTAAGTAATGCACTTCAAACTCTGACGGGCGGCACCGGGAAGTGGATCATCACTGCAATTAAAGGAACCTTGGTGGAACCTCGATGCATTCGCGGGTGCCGACTTTTATGGTGACGGGACGTGGCTCTCGTGGGCCGACATCGCTTTTCATCGCGAAACGGTTGGTTTATGAAACGGATGTGAGCGGTTGTCTCGGCCACCGGAAAAACACGATAGTCGAGATAACCCTCAGTCCCGCAGAAATCGCCATTTGGCGATTTCCGCGGGACAAGATGCCGTTTGCGAAATGGTAGCTCCTCAAAAAAATATATAGCCTTGAAAACGCGGATGGTTTTTCACCGATGAGGACTGATTCTGAGTATCTCAATCAGGCAGAATGAAAAGAATATTTAAAAATTTGCGGCCGATCCGCCATAATTTTTAATTTTTAATTTTTAATTCTTAATTTTTTTTGTACCTTTGCACCGCAAATGCGAAAGTAGCTCAGTTGGCAGAGCACTAGCTTCCCAAGCTGGGGGTCGCGGGTTCGAGTCCCGTCTTTCGCTCTCCTCTAAAACGCTCAAAAGCATATTTTTTGAAAAATATGCTTTTGTTTTTTTGCATATTCCGCACTTTTTCCATACCTTTGCGGCAAAATGTTTCACAATAGTTTCACAAAAAAAAGGATATGGCAACATTTAAAGCAGTTATAAATGCGCATCAAAAAAAGCAAGATGGAACGTACAACATCAAAATTAGAGTGACACACAATCGCCGTAAAAAAGAGATTGCGACACAGTATTATGTCTATAAAGAGGATATAACGAAATCTCTAAAAATCAAAAACCATTATTACATTGACGCTACCGACACAATGATACGCGAATACAGGAAGCGATGTGACCAATATGCAAACAAGATGGATACCATGTCCGTTGAACAAGTGATAGAAATTGTTTCAAAAAGTGATGCTCAAAAACTGTTTGATTTGGATTTTGTTGCTTTTGGAAACAAAGTAATTAAAGACTTAATGGATTCCGGGCATGAGGGGAATGCAAAACTTTATGGGGTTGCTTTACGGAATTTAGTTTTGTTTGCCGGAAGAGAGTCCGTTAGTGTGCATGAAATTACAACACAATTTGTAAAAGATTGGATAAAATGGCTAAAGGAACAACCGGCACGCAGTGGCAGAGAAAAGGGTGGGCGCGCCGAATCGCTTTATCCGGGCAAAATAAGAGCCTTGCATAATTTGGCAAAAAATGAGTATAACGATGAAGATACCGGCATTGTTAGAATACCTTTATCGCCATTTAAGAAAATATCACTACCTTCGATGCCGGAACAAAGAGACCGTTCGCTAAGTATAGAGCAGGTTCGACAAATATTTGCCTTGCCCGACACTGATAGTTACAAGAACGTGAATAACCGATTTAATTTTGCCCGTGATATGTTTATGCTCAGTTTTATGCTCGTGGGTATGAATGAAGTTGATTTGTATAATTGCAATGACTATAAGGATGGGCGCATAACTTACAAGCGGCAAAAAATTACTAACCGCCGAAAGGACAAGGGTAAAATATCTATCAAAGTGGAACCGGAAGCGGCAAAGTTGATTGAAAAATACCGCGACCCGACCGGTGAAAGGGTATTCAAATTTTATCGGATGTATAGCAGTGTGAATACATTTACCGCCGCCGTCAACGGGAGACGAAAAAAAGAGGCAAAGGATAAAATATTTTGCACCGGGTTAAAAAAAGTTGGCGCGATGGTGGGCATTGATGATTTGGAATATTATGCCGCCCGCCATTCGTGGGCTTCCATCGCCCGCAACGATTTGAATATTGATAAATATACCGTTCACGAGGCATTGAATCACGTTGTTGAAGAAATGAAAGTTACCGAACTCTATCTGAAAAAGGATTGGAGCCCAATTGATAGGGCTAATCGCAGAGTGATTGATTATGTGTTGGAAACAAAAGCGACCGACTGACTAATCTTGGCAAAATTAACGCCATTTTTTATATTTGATAATTTTTTACATCTTCTAAAAATCTATCTATCGCATTATCTACGCTTTTGTATGTTATTGTATTT
>BNTP01000031.1 GCA_025996695.1 Bacteroidia bacterium
TTTTTTCAACAACCGATGACACTATTTGAGGAATTTTCATATTTCCATAATCAGCGTCAAGCAACTCAACATTATATCCTGCGTCAATCAACGCACCGCCAATGCACAGCAATCCCAACGGTGGTAAATGCTCATTTGCCAAGCGACTGCCGATAGATAAATGCGGTGGATTGACAAGTAATATTCTCATTGCATTTGCATCTTTTCTAATTTCTTAACCCAAATATGCAACAAATATAACGGAATAATTCCGAATACACCAAAAGAACAGTCAATCAGTTGCCAATAAAATGGGATTCCTCTTATGCTACCACAAATAAAAGCCAAAGGAAGAACGCCGATACAGGCTATCATTCCCCAATAAATCAGCCATTTGTTGCGAACAGGCTCACGGTACAAACCGATAAATGCAACTGCAATAATAAGATGTGCAAAAGCCAACCAATCGGTTCCATATAGCACAAACAGATAATGTTCGTTAATGTTGATTAATCCGTTGCAAACGGTCGCAATCCAAAATTTTAATCCTGAATAGTCTGCCGGTGGCAAATTAGTGTCAATACCCAAAAATGAAGATAAAATTCTCATTTCTGTTAGCAACGGAAATGCTGTAATACCACTAATGACAAGTGCCACAATAAAAAACAATACTAAAAGTCTGATGTTTTGTAATAATTTCTTTTCTGTTGTGTGCATATTTTTTTGTTATTCAAATTGTTGTCTTCTGAAATAACGCCGCAAAATTACAAATAATTATTAAAAAATGCAACTTTCAAAAAAGGGAAATTTGTCGTGCACCCGTTCAAGTTCCGGTAGTAATGCAAATATGCGGCGCAGTGAAAGCATTATTGACTGGAATAATTTGCCGATAAAGACAGCCGATAAAGAACGTTGAAATCTACACATTATCTGGCACTTTGCTGCTTTCGGAAAACAATTTCAATGAGAAAATATCCGTATTGGCTTTGCCTAAAGGTGTTTATCTGCTTAAAGTTTATAGCGGTAGTGAAATTGCGGTCAGCAAGATTGTGAAAGAATAAGAGGGGTAATCACTAAATAAAACCTGTTAAGTCTTAAAGACTTAACAGGTTTAAGTGTCAAAACCGCGATTACGTATTATTTGAAAAAGTTAGGGATAAAACTAAATTTCCGGGCATAGTTTTTCGTATATTTTCAGGCATGCCCACGCATCTAAGGCAGCGTATTTTTTTTGTTGTTTTGTCAGCTCTTCGGCTTCCCAGTTGCTTAATCGCTGTTTTTTGGAAATTTTTTCGTGAAACAGCAGGGCGTATATTTTTTGTAAACTCAAATCGGTTATGCCAAACTTTGGTACCAGTTGTTGCAAATCTACGAATCCCTTCGGTTCAAATTTATAACGTTGATTCAGCGAGAGGTAATCATCCCGCAGCGACAAGCCGATTTTCAGAATCGTTGGGTCAGAGAGTAAACGTTCCAAAGCCGGCGGGAATGTCCTGTTATGGACACGAAACAGGACGCAAACATCATCAGAGGACACCTGAATGAGTGCTGCGCCATACGTGGCTCCCTTTTTAAAGGCCGGACGCGTTTCCGTATCAAAACCCAATGCCTTGAATTGTGACAAATAATTCACCGCTTCTTCAGCCTCTTCTGGCGTATCTGCAATGATGATTTTCCGGTCAAAATCGACAACAGGCAATAGATTTAATTTTTCTTTCGTGATGGATGCGTTCACCGTTTGCCGTACATTTGTTCGTAATAGTTCTGATAATCGCCCGATGTAACCTCTTCCACCCAGTCTTGATTTTCGAGGTACCAGCGAATGGTTTTCACAATGCCGTCTTCAAACTTCGTTTCGGGATACCAGCCCAGTTCTGCTGTGATTTTCGACGGGTCGATGGCATAACGCCGGTCGTGTCCCAAGCGGTCGGCGACGTAGGTGATGAGGTCTTCATTGATCCACGAAATGTCATCGTTTCCGTCATTGCGGGCTTGACCCGCAATCCCCTTGAGAGCCTTGCGATAGTCAGGATTTTCTTCCAACAAACGTTTAACGGTTGAAATCGTAAGTTTGACAATGTCAATGTTCTTTTTCTCGTTGTGGCCACCGACGTTGTAAATTTCGCCCACTCTCCCGTTAAGCAACACTGTATCAATGGCTTTGCAATGGTCTTCCACATATAGCCAGTCGCGAACATTGGTGCCGTTGCCATACACAGGCAGTTTTTTGCCTTCGAGTATATTTTTGATAATCAGCGGAATAAGTTTTTCCGGAAAATGATACGGTCCGTAATTATTGGAACAACGCGTGATGTTGACCGGCATCTTATAGGTGTCGCTATATGCTTTTACAATCAAATCTGCCCCTGTTTTGGACGCAGAATAGGGGCTGCGCGGGTCGAGCGGGGTGGTTTCGTGAAAATAACCCGTGTCGCCCAAACTGCCGTAAACCTCGTCTGTGGATACTTGCAGATATTTAACACCTTCTTTATAAGTTGGATAACCGTTGGCGTCCTTGCCGGTCGACCAATGTTTTTTAGCCACATCCAACAAGTTTTGTGTGCCGAGAATGTTCGTTTCAAGAAACACTTGCGGATTTTCAATGCTCCGGTCGACATGACTTTCTGCCGCAAAATTCACTACAAAACGGATAGGATATTTGTCAAAAATGTCATTAACAATTTTAGCGTCTTTGATGTCGCCTTTCACAAAAATCAGGCGCGGGTCTTTCAAATCCTCTTTAATCGTGCCCAAATTACCGGCATACGTGAGGGCGTCCAGCACAATGATTTGAATGTCGTCATGTTTTTTCAGCAAGTATTTCACAAAATTGGCACCAATAAAACCTGCGCCTCCGGTTACTAAATGTGTCATAAGAATTTTTAATTAATTAAGCTGAGTAAATATTGTCCGTATTCTGTTTTGTCCAACTCTTTGCCTAATTTTTGGAGTTGGGTGTTGTTTATCCAGCCGTTGCGCCAAGCGATTTCTTCGATGCAAGAAACGTAAAAGCCTTGTCGTTTTTGGATGGTGGCAACGAAATTTCCCGCTTCCAAGAGGCTGTCACAATTTCCGGTGTCGAGCCAGGCAAAACCGCGTCCAAATAGTTTGACGTTCAGTGTGCCTTCTTCCAAATAGGTGCGATTCAGGTCAGTAATCTCGTATTCGCCTCGTGCTGAGGGTTTTAATTCTTTCGCCCGTTGCACCACCGAATTGTCGTAAAAATACAAGCCCGGCACCGCATAATTAGACTTTGGCTTTTCCGGTTTTTCTTCGATGGACAGCACTTTGCCGGAGGCGTCAAAATCGACCACGCCATAAGCACGCGGGTCTTTCACGTAATAACCAAACACGCACGCACCGCTTTTACAGGTCTGAGCTTCGCGTAGCATGCTCGAAAAACCTTGTCCATAAAATATATTGTCGCCCAAAATCAAGCATACCGAATCGTTGCCGATAAATTCAGCACCCAAAACAAAGGCCTGCGCCAATCCATTGGGTTTTTCTTGAATGATGTAGTCAAATTTCATGCCCAAATTTTCGCCCGTGCCCAACAATTGCTGAAACATCGGCAAATCGCGAGGGGTCGAAATCACCAGTACCTCCCGAATGCCCGCCAACATCAATGCCGACAGCGGATAGTAAATCATCGGCTTGTCATACACCGGCATGATTTGCTTCGAGATGGATTTTGAGAGTGGGAACAGGCGCGTAGCACTGCCCCCCGCTAAAATTATTCCTTTCATGTTATGTGCTTTTATCGTCATTACGGGCTTGACCCGCAAATCTCCTATTAATATATCCTCTTTTCATCAGGGGATTGCGGGTCAAGCCCGCAATGACACTAATGATTTCCCGACTTTATCTTTTTCCGACAAAATCCATTTGGACTTATCTACCGGCCACTGAATGTTCAAATCGAGGTCAAAACAATTTAACGTGACTTCCGTTGACGGCGAATAAACGTTGTCTACTTTATAAGAGAAGATGGCTGTGTCGCTCAAAACGACGAATCCGTGGGCAAAACCGCGAGGGATGAAAAATTGGCGTTTGTTTTCGCCGGACAATTCCACGCCAATCCATTTGCCAAATGTAGATGAATTTTTTCGCATATCCACTGCCACGTCCCACACTTGTCCTTGAACCACGCGAACCAACTTAGCTTGGGCAGTATCGCCCTCCTGATAATGCAGACCGCGCAAAACGCCAAAACTTGACATCGATTCATTGTCTTGAATGAAATCTGTGCGACCAATTTTCTCGTCAAATGCAGCTTTTTTATACGCCTCTACAAAATAGCCACGAGCGTCCGGTAGCACTTTCGGTTCGATGATCCACAATCCTTCTATTTCTGTTTGAATGCAATTCATATTTATTGTAGCTTTTCAATTTGTTGACAAAAGTAAGCAATAATTCGAATATCTACAATAAAAAATAAAAAAAAGCATGTTTTTATTTGGAAAATTCAAAAAAAAACGCTTACTTTGCGCTCGCTAAGGCGAAAGGGTTCCTTGACCGAGTGGCTAGGTGCCGGTCTGCAAAACCGTCGACGGCGGTTCGAATCCGCCAGGAACCTCCAAACGCTCAAAAGTCGATAGATTGATTTCTATCGGCTTTTGCTATTTTGGTGGGTTTCAGAAATAATACGCCGATTGGCGATTGTATAGAAAGTTGTGGCGTATTTCCTTACTATTCAAAAAAAACGAGGATGTGTATCCCCGCCCTTAATGATTTCACAACGGAATAATCCTTATTGTGAATTGCTTCAAATTTGTGCTGCAAAGGTAGGCATTATTTTGGGATATTGCAAATAAATTCTTACATTTGCAAAAAAAAATTGGAAAAAATATTATGAAAATGATTTTTGGATTGGATCTGGGAACCAATAGTATTGGTTGGGCTCTTGTGGAAGTTGATGATAATGGGAAACCTATTCGTATTATCACTATGGGCAGTCGTATTATCCCGATGAGTCAAGATATTTTGGGAAATTTCGATCGGGAAAATTGGGCAGAGATGTGAAGCGATAAACAAAAATAAATAAAGCGCAGTAAATCAACAAATTACTGCGCTTTTCCTATTTTTATATATTGATAATTATAGTTTATATGTCGTTTATTTATCGTATCTTTGCATCATATTTGCGACACGACTTATTTTACGAGAACATGCAACGTAAATATACAGGTTGGTGCGAATGGGTAAAATCCCCGCCATCAACTTAGGTGAAAGGTTGACCCGCATCAGTCGCACACATATAGAATCCATGTTTGTAGCCATTGCCGCACCGGAAAAGCCCAAAGAACAGCAACCGGCACGACTGCAATATGAACCGCACGAATGTTACACAATCAAGGAAATCGCCGAAAAATTTGAAGTCACGAGAGATACTGTTTGCCGTGCCATTCGTAGATACAGCATACCCCAACGACAGATTGGCAACTCTGTTTACGTCCCCAAAGAAGAAATCGACCGTATTTTTGCAAACAAAAAATCAAAAACATGAAACAGTTAAACAAAACGAAAGTAACCGTAAGACTCCGAAAAGCCGCATTTCGTGACGAATGGTATTGGTGCATCGAAAGTTATCCGGTATTTGTCCCCGGCAAAGCCAAGCCTCAGCGCATTGTCGAAGCATTAAACCGTACAGTTACCACCATTATTTGGGACAAAACGCGAACTGCCCGAACAACAGGCAAATCGAAAACTTTCAAACCCAAACGTGATGACAACGGTTTAATCGTATGCCGAAGTGAAGTTGACCGCATTCGTAGATTACATTGCCGAAATCGCAAAGAAAAATCACAACGGTTCAAAATCAAACGCTTTAACATGGAGTCGCACTCACGAATTATTCAAATTGTTTGCCGGCAACATTTTACCCTTTGGAAAAATAACACTCAAGACAGCGGAAAATTTCAAAACATTTCTTTTGTCATCCCCTTGCAGCGGAAACAAAAGCGGAACGATTTCACAAAATACCGCAGTGACTTACTTTGCAACTTTCAAAGCCGCATTGCACCAAGCATTTATTGATGAATATTTAACAATAGATTTGTCGGCAAGGATAAAAAGCATACCGGAACAGGAAACCCGCCGTGAGTATTTGACGATAGAAGACCTAAACATCCTTGTTGCTACGCCTTGCGACCGCCCTGTATTGAAAAATGCTGCGCTTTTTTCTGCGCTCACAGGCTTGCGCCATTGTGATATTCAAAAATTATGTTGGAAAGAAATCCAAATTGACGGCGAACAAGCCCGCCTCAATTTTACCCAACAGAAAACAAAAGGCGTAGAATATATGCCAATATCCGCACAAGCATTGTATTTTTGCGGCGAGCCAAGAAAACCCAATCAGCGTGTTTTTGAAGATTGCCCGACCCTTCGTGGATTTCCCGTCCTCTAAAAAAATGGCTCGAAACCGCAGGTATAACAAAGAAAATCACATTTCACTGTTTCCGGCATACATTCGCAACGCTGCAACTAACCAATGGCACCGACATTTACACCGTCAGCAAAATGTTAGGACATACCAATGTAAAAACCACTCAAATTTATGCAAAAGTGGTTGATGAAAAGAAAAACAAATCCCCTAAAATTGAGAATGTTAATCATAATATGGAATAAAAATTGTAATTTTGCACCCAAATTCTAAATAGTTCAAAATATGAGAAAAATATTTCGCAAAAACGGTTTATTAATGCTTATGTTTGTAACAAGCATTGTTGTGTTGTCTTCTTGCGGCTCTATGAGAGTATATGTAAATCAAGATGCAACATATTCGCGGAAAAATCCGATAACTATTAATCAATCTTCCGATGACAATAGTGGTACATTGGGTGAATTACAATTTTTATTGCAATCAAATGGCTATAAGTTAATGTCCTATGGTGCTGCTAAAAAAGCATTAAATTTAGATAGCCAATCAGAAAGTGGTTCGTATCACGGAGAAATCACAAATACAACTACTTTTAACTCTGTGTATGTTATGGATATTAACTACTCCTATTATTACGATGTGTTCTATTGGGCATATACAAGTTTTTCTGCTACCATTACAGACTTGAAAACCGGAGAAATCATTATGACGGCTAATTTCAGAGGCGATAAAAGTGTTCGTTCTGTGTTAAGCGAATTAGTGCAAAAAATGAATGTTGTAATAAAGAAATGAAAGAATTTTTTGAGAAAATATCGTCATACAATATCTTCAATAACTTGTTGTCCGGAATATTGTTTGTTGTTATTGCAAAACATATAACCATTTACGATTTTGTGCAATCAGATATTTTGTTGGGATTATTTCTCTATTATTTCATTGGCTTAATCATTGGTAGAATTGGCTCGCTCGTTATTGAATGGTTCTTGAAAAAAGTAAAATTCATAAAATACAGTAAGAAAGAAGATTTTATTGTGGCACAAAAGCAAGACAAGAAAATTGATATTTTGCTCGAAAACACCAATATGTACAGAACGCTTTGTGCAATGGGGTTACTTTTGTTGCTTTTGAAATTATATGAATTTTGTTCCATAAAATTTCAGATTTGCGACACAGTAACGCATATTTTATTAGGAGTTTTGATTTGTATTCTGTTTTTGTTTTCACACAAAAAACAGACAAAACATATCGTAGAACGAGTTGAATACAACAAACTTAAAAACAAATGATTATGACAGAAATTACAATTTGGGATGTTCAGCACGGCAGTGCGGCTTACATAAAGGCACCTAATGGCAGACATATAATTGTTGATGTTGGTATGGGGTCATACGAAAATGGTGCCGATTTTAGCCCGTTGTATCATTTGTGGAAAAATTATGATGTGAAACAGATTGATTTAGCGATATTGACACACCCGCATAGAGACCATTTAGATGATATTGACAATTTGACCAAATTAAATCCTAAAGTAATTAGATTTCCTAAACATTTAACTCGTAATGATATAATCACTTCTCAAACAAAACAATCAGATATTCCCATTTATGAAAAATATCTTACTTTACAAGAACATAATGCACCTAAATTTGATAATAGAGAAAGTATTTTAGATTACGCCAAGCGAGTAAGTGAATGGCACAAGAAGAACGACTTGAAAAATCTTGATAATTTTGGAGGTTTGCAAATACAAACTTTTAGAGCAAAAAGTTGTGCCACTTCAAATTTGAATAACCAAAGCATTCTTTCGGTTTTCACTTTTGCCACTTCAAAAATTGTTATTTGTGGAGATAATGAAAGTGCTTCATACAACGAATTATTACAGCAAACCGACTTCAAAAACGCCATTCAAAATGCAGATGTTTTAGTCGCTTCACACCACGGCAGAGCGTCAGGTTTTCACAATGAATTTGTACAACTTGTAAATCCACAAATTACAGTCATTTCCGACAGTAGCAAAAAAGATACAAGTGTAGTTGCCGATTATGGCAGAATTAGTCAGGGCTGGAAAGTGTTTAGCAGAACAGATAATTCTTCACAACAAAGAAATACCGTATCAACATACCACGACGGTGTTGTCCATATAAAAATGGGATATAATAACAATTCTCGCCCATTTTTAGAAATAACAAAAAAATGAAATAATCGCCCCCTATTACGCCGATTGGCGCGACCTCGGCTTTGCCCTCGCTGATGGCTTAGGCGAAAGCGGCCGCACCTACTACCACCGCCTAAGTCGCTTCTATCCGGCTTACACCGAAACAGAAACCAACAAACAATACAACAAATGCCTGAAAGCCCACGGACACGGAATAACAATAAAAACCCTCTACCATTTAGCGAAACAAGCCGGCGTAAACATTGCATATTGCCCCCCTCCCTCCTCCCCCTTGAGGGGGCTGGGGGGCTTGGGAGAGGCTTTAAATCCTCCAAAAACAAAAGTAGAGGATTTGGAGGATATAGAGGAAACAGAGGATTTGAGAGACCCTGAAGAAACCAACCAAATCCAACTCCCAACCATCCCCGAAGCTGTTTACAGCCATTTACCCCAATTCCTGCAAAAAGCCACAGCCAAAGCAACATCGGCAGAAGATAAAGACTTGTTACTGCTCGGCTCGCTCGTTGTAATATCAGCCTGCTTGCCAAACATCTTCGGCGTTTACGCCGAACGTAATGTGTACCCCAATTTATTTTTGTTCATCACAGCTGCCGCATCAGCAGGAAAAGGACGACTAACCCTTTGCCGAAAATTAGTTGAACCAATCCACCGCGCCCTGCGTGAGCGAGCCAAAACAGAATATGAAGAATACCAACGCCAACTATCCGAATACACAGCAGAAAAAGACAAATCCGGACGTGACCGCCCACAAGAGCCACCAATGCGAATGTTAATCATCCCAGCAAACAACAGCGCAACCGGCTTGTTTCAAATTCTCAATGACAACAAAGGAGTCGGACTAATTTTTGAAACAGAGGGTGATACCTTGGCGCAAACATTCAAATCCGAACACGGAAACTATTCAGACGGATTCCGTAAAGCATTCCATCATGAAACCATATCATACAATCGCAGAAAAAACCGTGAGTATGTCGAACTTGACACCCCGCGCCTGTCTGCACTCCTGTCCGGAACGCCCCAACAAGTCGCTTCACTCATTCCAAATGCCGAAAACGGCTTATTCAGCCGATTCATGTTCTATTACATGAATATCAAGCCGGTGTGGAACGATGTTTTTATTGGCAGTGCCGACCAAACGCTTGATGATTATTTCAAATACCTTGCTACACAATTCCACGACCTCTACAAAACCCTCCAATCACAGCCCGACCCGATGCGCTTTTGTCTGTCGACAAAGCAGCAAGAAGCATTTAACGCCTACTTTTCGCAGGCTCAAAATCAATATGTTTGCCTCTACGGAATAGACTACATTGCTACAGTCCGAAGATTAGGACTAATCACTTTCCGCATCGCGATGATACTGACCGCCCTGGGAATAATGGACGATGGCAACGTGACAACGCCCATGCGTTGCGATGACACTAATTTCAACGCTTCGCTCGAAATCGTCAAAATCCTAATCCAACACGCAGCACAAGTTTACCAACAACTTCCTGCGGAAGTGGCTGTCGCCACGCATCCCAGCCAAAAGCAACTGTTTTTGGAAGCCTTGCCACAAGAATTTTCACGCCAAGACTATTTGGCTATCGCCCAGCAATTAGAAATCCCCGACAAAACCGCGCAAAAGTATATTGGCAAATTCTCGCAAAGTGGGTTGATTGTTCACTTCGCGCACGACAAATACAAAAAAGGATAGAAAATGATAGGCAATAATAGAAAAACAAGCAACAAGGTGGAAAAAAAGTCGTACCTTTGCGCTATGATAAAAGAAAAAAACGACATACAATTATCCGATTACACCAACTTGTTGACAGATAAAGAAAATGTTTCATTAGAAGAGTATTTAGAAACGTATAAAAGTCGAATTACGCAAGAAAGTGAACTGCTTTTTGTGTGTGATTTTCTTTACCCATTATTTGGCGAAAAGAATATTAAGTATGTTGTTCCCCAATATCCATTTATTGATTCCGAAGGACGAGCAAGACGGATAGATTTTGGCGTTTTGTATGACGGTAAAAAGGTTGCATTAGAAGTAAACGGCGAAACGTATCATGCAGAAGGCATAATCCCGAATGAAAACTTTGATGACAATCTAAATCGTCAAAATGAAATTCTTAATGCAAGTTGGTTTTTGTTGCGTTTCTCCTATTCTCAGCTTCAATCCCCACAATGGCGTAAAAAAGTAGCTAATGATTTATTTTCTTTACTTCGTAAACGCATCCCTGAACTTATTATCAGAAACAGTTATTGAGCCAAACTATTTGCAAACAGCTGTTTTGGATGCACTACATTACTACCGAGATAAAGGCTGGAAAAAAGACATCGTAATCTTACCAACAGGCACCGGAAAAACATTTTTGTCGGCTTTCGATACGTTGAACACCAAAGGGCGAATATTGTTTATTGTCCACAGATTGAATATATTAAGCCAATCGAAAGAAGCCTTTGAAAAATCTACCCAAACGAAAAAATAGGCTTACTAACTGGCGAAGAAAAATATAACGTAGAGGACAGCAAAATTTTGTTTGCCTCAAAAGATACATTGCGCAATCCCGACACCTTAAAATCATTCAAACAAAACGAATTCGACTATATCATTGTGGATGAAGTCCACCATGGACAAGCTCCAACCTATCAATCTGTCTTGCAGTATTTCAATCCCAATTTCTTCATGTTGGGCTTAACAGCAACACCCGACCGAATGGACAGAAAAGATATTTTTGAACTTTTTGACTATCAAAAAATCTATGAATATACGCTGAATGAGGCTATTGAAAACGGCTTCCTTGTTCCATACATCTACTACGGTTTAATGGATAATATTGATTACAACAGTATTCGCTACAACGGCAACAAATATAATATTGCCGACTTGGATAAAACGTTAATCATCAATGAAAGAAACGAGAAAATATACGAAGAATATCTCTCAAAAGGCAGTGGAAACAAGGCATTAGGTTTCGGTTGCTCCATAAAACACGCTATTGCAATGGCGAAATTTTTCAATCAAAAAGGAATACCCGCCGTTGCAATAACTGCCGAAACTGACAACAGGGAACAAATCATAAAAGATTTTCGTGAAAGCAAATACACAATTGCCTTTACAGTTGATTTATTCAATGAAGGCATTGATTTTCCTGACCTGCAAGTATTGCTATTCCTCCGACCAACAGAATCTAAAACCGTCTTTTTTCAACAATTGGGACGTGGATTGAGGCTTTGCGGTGGTAAAAACAAAGTAACAGTAATTGATTTTATCGGCAATTACAAAAAAGCAAACAATCTGCGTAAATATCTTTCCAAAAGTTCAACGGAAAAAGTTAATCCGCAAAGTGGGCATATTGAAAAAATAGAATATCAATATACACCCAAATGTGAAGTAATTTTCGACAGCGAAGTGGAAGAAATACTCGACAATCAAGACACCTCCGAAAGAGAAATAACCAAAGAAGATTTAATTGATGCCTACTACACTTTAAGCGAACAATTAAAGCGTAAACCCTCACAAGAAGACATTAACCGTGACGGAGAGTTCAACGTTAGTCGCTATTTGTCTGTGTTTGGCTCATGGGCAGCATTTTTAAAGGAAATCGGCGAACTGACAGAATTTAGCTATCATTTTCCACAAGGCACACATTTAGGACACGTTATGTATATTTTTGATATTGTCGGCAGAAATCAAATAAAAGATAGTCACATTGCCCCTCAATACGTTCGTTTTTCAGGTGGATATGCCGAAGGCGAATTGGGAAACTTCCAACGACAAACCAAATATAAATTGCAAGCTGCAATGGAAATGGGATTGTTAGTGGATTTTAGGAAAGATACTGCAACAGATTTTTCATTAGTATTTACAGAAAAAGGACAGCAAGTTTACATTGCCTTGAAACCACTATTCTCTACAATTGATTTATCGTTTAAAGAGAGCGACAACAACGAGATTTCGTGGGCGATGGTGTGTGAATCCACCATTAACCAAACAATAAAAACCTATCTTTCCGAGCACAAAGAAGCACAAAATACAGTTCGCCACGTGTTGTTGGAAATGGATGCAGTTAATCTTTTATTGAAGTATTTATATGCTATTCAGAGAAAGATAAATATAACTAAAAATGACATTTATAACGACTTTTTCAATGCTCCATTTGTCAAGCAGTATTTAGATAGACATGGACTTGAAAATCCAACAGAAGAAGTCCGCAAGCGCAGAGTGCCGTTTTTGTTGAATATCTTAGAAGCATTAGGTATTATCAATCAAACAAATAGCGAAATAGAAGTCCTTACTTTTGTTCCATCAAAAGGAGTATTACGATTAGAAGACAAGGAAACCGAAGATATAATCAATGAGCGGTTTCGCTTATTAACAAGCAATAGCCCCTCATTAGACACAAACGAAGTTTCGCAACTCAAAGAGTTGTACGGAGCATATTTTTTAACAGATAAGTATTATTTACCAATCAATAAATTTTAATTATGGCAAATAAATCACATCACAATGGTGGACATATCGCCATGAACGTATTAAAAAAGAACGGCGTAGAACACAGCGCAAGTATTGACAGCAAACAGATAGAAAAAAGTTTGCACGGTGTATATATTCAAAATGCGGTAAAGTTTCTAAAACAAATGCCCGACAGTTCCGTACAACTCATTTTAATTGACCCACCCTATAATCTTGATTTAGATTATTGGGACACTTACGAAGATTACCTCAGCTGGGCAAAAACATGGTTGGACGAAATCTACCGTGTTCTTTCCGATACCGGAAATTGCGTTATTTTTGGCGGTTTCCAATTTCAAGACCTCAAAAAAGGCGATCTATTGGAAGTCCTCCACTACACACGCCACAGTACCAAATTACGTTTTGTAAACCTTGTAATCTGGTACTACAAAAACGGAATGAGTGCTCACCGCTTCTTTGCCAATCGCCACGAAGAAGCCATCTGGTTATCAAAAACCAACAAATATTATTTTGATTTAGATGCAGTTCGTATTCCTTTTGATGAAGCCACAAAAAAGCTATACAAAAAAGACAAACGCTTGAATCCCGAAAGCGTAGAAAAAGGGAAAAACCCGACCAATGTTTGGGAAATCGGTAGATTAAACGGCAATTCTGTAGAACGAGTAGGACACCCAACGCAAAAACCATTAGAATTAATTCGCCGTTTTGTTCGAGGATTATCTTATGAAGGCTCAATTGTTTTAGACTTTTTTGCAGGTTCAGGAACAACCGGACGTGTCTGCATCGAAGAAAACCGACATTCGATTATGGTAGATGCCGATGCCTCGTTAATCTCCTATTTCACGCAGCATATAGAAAACATGGGGACAAACTTTTTTCAAAAGCCCTATCAAATTATTAATGAAATGCCTGTAAATCAATTGCTTGTCAAGATGAACGAACAAAGCAAAGAAATTGATAAACCGACTCCACTACGAGAATATCAAGAACCTAAAATATTTATAGTTCCAACACCAACCGTCCAAAAACGTGAACGAGCGACTGTTTATGCTGCTGCAAGCGTTACATTGTCGGAGCCTGTTCCGTTGTTTATTACGTTAGTCAAATCACCGCTGTGGGTGGCTGCCGCTGTGCCGTCATACACTTTTGTGGACGTTACCGCTACGTTGTGCGTTAGCGGGAGTTTGTTTACGGTGAAACTCTTGCTGACAAAGGTGGTGTCGTAATTGTTGCCGCCGTTGCCGTCGCTGATAGCGAGGGTGCCTGGTACAATGTTGTGACTGCCTGTCGTCAGGTTGCCTGAAGTGCTGCGACTGCCGCCTATCCCCAATGTACCTATGAAGACGTCGCCGCTGTAAAGGGGGATGTCCGTAGTATAGGCGGGCGTTATAGTCGCGCCGTAGATTACACTTCCTTGATTATTCACCGTAATGGTAATCGGTGCCGCCGTGATGTTCGCCATCGTCGTTGCTTGGGTACTACCGCCTGCCAGCGAGTAGTTGCCTGCATCTGCACCGTCCAAAGCGTAGCCGCTAAACGTTACCTGCTTGCCGTTGTCCTTGTGCTTGTCCGCAAACAAAATGGTGCCGCCTGTGAGATAGAGGTCGTCGGCAGAGAGTTTTCCCGTGAGGGTGGTGTCGCTGAGCGTGGCGGCGGTTGTGCCGTCGTACACCTTGTTGTCGGCGGTGATGCTTACCGTTACGGGCAGTGCCGTGATGTTCGCCGTCGTCGTTGCTTGGGTGCTGCCGCTTGCCAGCGAGTAGTTACCTGCATCCGTACCGTCCAAAGCGTAGCCGCTAAATGTTACCTGCTTGCCGTTGTCCTTGTGCTTGTCCGCAAACAAAATGGTGCCGCCTGTGAGATAGAGGTCGTCGGCAGAGAGTTTCCCCATGAGGGTGGTGTCGCTGAGCGTGGCGGCGGTTGTGCTGTCGTACTCCTTGCTGTTGGCGGTAATGCTTACGGTAACATCTTTCTTGTTCACCGTAATAGTGACTGTCCGTAGCACCTTTTGCGTGCTACCGTTCCAACCCGTTACGCCTGAGTAGTCGTAGCAGGCAAGGTCATTGGGAATAAATTCTACCGCGTAGCCGCTGTTCACTACGGGCGGAATGGTGGTGCCTGCTTGCCATGCAAAGGAGCCTCTTCCCGTTGTGCCGCTCGACAACGGCGAGGATGTAGAAAGGGCGGCGCCGTAGGTGATAGCGTTGTACGTGGGGAAAGTAATGTCGGATGCTGCACCCTTGTCAAGCGTTGCGTTGAGCGTAATATCGCCTGTAGGCGCTGTCGGAGGCGTGTAGGTGGTGGAGGCGTCCGAAGCATTTGCAAACGAGCCACCAGCGGACGGTACCGACCACGCGACCACATCCGATGCGTAGGGTTTCGTTAGTGCAACGGTAGCGCTGCTGTACACCACCGTACTGGCGACGCCCGCCACGGTGATAGTTGCCCCTGTTGTTTGCGTGCCGGAGACAGCACCTGCAAGCAGCGTTACGCCTACCTGTATCCAGTCGCTTTTGACGGCAACACTGGGCAAGCCTGCGACGCCCACCGGCGTAGTTTCGATACAGATGTACTTACTGAAATCAGCCGCCACGGGAGTGTAGGCAAGCGCAGTGGCGCTGCTTATTTCGGCTGAGCCGGTGCCGCTGTTGTCGTCGGCGCGATACCATTTGTAGGTGTGAGTGCCTTCGGTGCCGCCGTTATTGGCGGTGTAGGTGCCTGCTGTGGCGGTGATTTGGTGACCCACGCTGTAAGGTGCCGCGCTGTACGTAGCGGCAGTGATGGTTTGCGGTGTTTGCGTCTCAAATGTGCGCCCGTTATCCGCCTCCATTTCGTTACCCGCCTTATCCTTAAACCCGCTGATAGTAGTGTAGGTGTAGGTTGTGTTGTGATTAAGCCCCGACAGGATGTAA
>BNTP01000032.1 GCA_025996695.1 Bacteroidia bacterium
GCTATAACGCTTGGGTGGGATGTCATTTTCTATTGATACGGATGCCCTACGGGCAAATAGTCCGTTAGGACTTGTATATCAATAGAAAATGGACGTTCGCCTCTTCAACAATTTCCCGTAGGGAATTCACATTAGGTGCAATATCCGATAACCATTTTGTTCATCTTTTTTGATGATTATCCGCAATCATGCCACTTGACTTTCGCCCTTTGTCCCGCAGGGACGACATGAGGTTGCATACCTACCATGCAGCGAGATGAGTTGGCGAGATTTTGGACATGAGAGCTGTAATGAAGTAGTCATCTATTAAATTATAAATCTTATGAACCAATACCTTGTAGATACCAATATAGCTTTGTTTTTGATGTTCGATGAGGACGAATTGAACCGAAAAACATGCCATAGATATGTGCCCCCCAAGCCCGAGGGCGGAAACCTTTGTAGCCGTGGTGCGTCAGCCCACGGCTACAAAGATGTCTGCCCTGCGGGCTTCCGCCTTTCACCTTTATTAAGGATTTAAGGTTAAATTTGATTAAACGTTTGGATTGATACAAAAAAAGTTATACCTTTGCGGAATTAAAAACATTCATTATGAATAGGTATAAGAATTTTATGGTGACGCTCCTGCTGGTTGGACAGATTGCACTTTGTCCTTATGTGGCGAATGCCCAAGTGTCGATAGGCTCAGGAGCTGCTCCTCGACAGGGGGCGATGCTTGACTTAAACACGACTTCCATGGGGCTTGTTTTGCCGAACATCTCTTTGAGTTCCGATTTGACGAAATACGTGTTAGGTGAAGGAGGTACGGCTCCTGCTAATGGCATGCTGGTGTATAATTCCAACGCAGGCGTTGCGGATGGAAAAGGGGTTTACGTTTGGTCCGGAACCGCTTGGAAAAAGGTGACGGTTTTACCTTCAAGTGTAGAACTAAGTCTTTCTGAAATCCAATATACTAAGGTAGGACAGCAGCCAAATCCATTAGGCATGGTGGTGAAACCCGATCAGGTAGTAAACAAAAACGTGACTTGGAGCAGTTCTGTGCCGTCGGTGGCTACGGTTGATGCCGATGGCTATGTTACTACTTTGACAAATGGTAACACAACCATCACGGCCACCACCGTTGTTGGGGCTAAGACAAGCAGCATTTCGGTGACGGTTAAAATAGTTCCTGTGAGCTTGAGCCTAAATACCAATTCGGCAACTTACACAACTATCGGCGATCAGACACCATTGATTGCCACGCTTACGCCGGTTGGAAAGGTGCATCCTAGTAATGCCACCGTTTCCTGGTGGAGCAGTAATCCTGAAATCGTGACAGTCGATGCCAACGGCAAGCCCACTACCGTGAATAGCGGACAAGCATACATTTACGTCGCATCGGATGTCAACGGAAGTTTGAAAGATTCGTGTGAAGTCACCGTGAACATACCGGTCACAGGAATCAGCAGCATAACGCCGGGAACGGCAATTTTGACAGCGGCAAATGAATCTCTGATTTTGAAAGCCAATGTTGTGCCGGCCGGCGCGACGGATCAAGCAATCGTATGGTCCTCCAATAATGCCTCTGTTGCCAGTGTGGATGCCGACACCGGCGTGGTCACAGCTCATACAACAGGCACGGTCACGATTACGGCAAAGGCTCATGGTAACACAGCTCAAACAGCGACGCGGAGTGTTACGGTTAATATTCCCTAAACATATTCCCGCAGGAATAGCGGGTGCATTTCAAATTGTCGCGTATGATGGACTAAAACGACAATTTGAGATGCGCCCGTTGTCGAAATATTTTTAGTCATGCAAAAGAAAGGTATTCGGATTTTTGGATCTACATTCTGCAAATTAGCGGGGATGAGTTTGCTTGTGGGTGTTGTGGTGAGGATTATTCTGCTTTCTCAGGTGCCGAGTGATGTTTCGTTTAGCATCGGCGAAGGTTTGCAAATTTTTCTGTTAGGAGCTGTCAATGATTTGGCGGTTGCCGTGATGAGTTTCGTCTTTATGTGGTTGTATCTCAGCCAGTTGTCCGAAGCAAAATATAAAAAACCAGCAGGCTACATTGTATTAGGAATCTGCGTTTCAGGACTTATCTATCTGACTTGTTTCAACAATATTTTGCGCGAATACGGAAGTGTTGTGCCAAAAATTGGCATCGGATTGTTGCTTTACGCCACCGTCAGTTTTGGTTTGCGACTGTTTATCCCTTCGATACGGGCGCGGTGGAGCAAGGCAGTGTACGCCATTCTGTTTGCGACCTATGTGTTTGCGATACTTTTTAATGGCATTGGCGCGTATTTTTTCTGGGACGAGTTTGGGGTGCGCTACAATTTTATTGCGGTGGATTACCTTATATATACGAACGAAGTGGTGGGCAATATCATGGAATCCTATCCGATGATTCCGCTTCTCGCCGCACTATTGACCGTTTCAGGACTTTTAACGTGGGCTTTGAACAGTTTCCATTTACCAATCACCAATTACCACCGTGCGTCTGCTATTGCGATGCGGGCTACGCCTCGCACGCTTACCCGCAATCCCCTGACTTGGAAGAACAAATTAATCGTCGCTGTGGTCTATATATCACTGTTTATTATAGCGTATTTTGTGCTCAAAGGGACTGAAAAACTTCAAAAATCCGACAATGTTTACACGAATGAATTGCAAGCCAATAGCATCTACAAATTTTATACGGCGTTCATAAACAGCGAGTTAAGTTATACGGATTTTTACATCACCTTGCCCGAAGCCGAAGCGGTCGAGATTGTCAACGGCATTTACCGCAGTCAGGGCGCGACCAATCTGCAAACGATTAACGATTCTGAGCCCGATATTAAGAAAAATATCGTGCTGATTATGTGCGAAAGTTTGAGCGCACAATTTTTAGCCCGTTACGGCGATACGGAAAATTTGATGCCTCATTTGAACAGGCTGATTGATGAGGGTTTGAGCTTTGACAATCTGTATGCAACAGGTACGCGCACGGTGCGTGGATTGGAAGCCATTACTTTATGCCTGCCGCCAAGTTCGGGCGAAAGCATTGTCAAGCAGCCCAATAATGCGAATTTATTTTCGACCGGCAGTGTATTGCAAAAACAGGGTTACTCGCGGCAATTTTTCTACGGTGGCGACGGCTATTTCGACAATATGTCCACATTTTTCGCGGGCAACGGCTATGAAGTGATTGACAAAAATCAATTTACGAAAGACGAAATCACGTTCAGCAACATCTGGGGCGTGTGCGACGAAGATTTATTTAATAAAGTCACGAAAGAATTGCGAAAAGACGCGCAGACGGGACAGCCGTTTTTTGCGCACATCATGACGACCAGCAATCATCGCCCGTTTACTTATCCGGAGGGGAAAATTGACATTCCCACCGACAGCAAATCGCGTGCGGGAGGTGTAAAATATTCCGATTATGCGATTGGAAAATTCATCGAAGATGCCAAAAAAGAAAGCTGGTTTACGAATACGGTGTTTGTGATTATTGCCGACCACTGTGCTTCCAGCGCAGGCAAAACCTCCATTCCGTTGGACAAATACCAAATCCCGTGCCTCGTGTATGCGCCGGGGTTTGTGGAGCCGAAACGGGAAACGCGCCTGGTGTCGCAAATCGACATTATGCCGACGATTTTTGGACTTTTACATCTGTCCTACGATTCCTATTTCTACGGAAAAGATATTTATTCGGCTGATTATCAGGAGCGTGCATTTGTCGCCACTTATCAAAATCTCGGTTATTTAGAGCCAAACCAATTGACTATTTTGTCGCCGGTGCGCCGTGTAGAACAGTTTCAAGTGCTTCAAAACAATTCAAAATTTGATTTAACGCCACTCGAAACGCTTGATTCAGTGACTGTTAAGAAAGCGGTAGCTCTCTATCAAACAGGAAGTAAAATATTAATTAAAAATGAGAGCAAAGATATTCCCGCAGGGAATACCGCTCGGTAGAAGAAGATGGAAAATAACTATTGTGTGATTATGAGTGGCGGCATCGGTAGCCGTTTTTGGCCGTTTAGTCGTGGAAATAAGCCGAAACAGTTCTTGGATTTTTTTGGAACAGGTCGCTCGTTATTGCAACAAACTTACGATCGATTCGCAAAAATCGTGCCCAAAGAAAATATCTATATCGCTACAAATGAGCAATATGCGGAATTGACGAAACAGCAACTACCCGAATTGCAAGACTATCAATTGCTGTTGGAGCCGACACGTCGCAATACGGCTCCGTGCATCGCGTATGCCGCGTATCATATTCAGGCAATCAACCCGAAAGCAAGCATCGTGGTGACGCCTGCCGACCACTTGATTTTGCAAGAGCATCATTTTTTGAAGAATATTCAGACCGCTTTGTCATTTGCCGGCGACAATGCCGCCTTGCTGACTTTGGGCGTGAAACCCAATCGTCCAGAAACGGGTTATGGCTATATACAGTCGCAAACGAGCGGAGAGAGTGCCATCCACCGCGTCAAAGCCTTTACCGAAAAACCCAATGCCGAACTCGCCAAAGTGTTTTTTGAAAGTGGCGAATTTTATTGGAATTCGGGCATTTTTATTTGGAATGTGCAAACGATTATTAACGCTTTTCAGCGATATTTGCCCGATATTGCCGGATATTTTGAACGAGGTAAAGGAAAATACAACACGCCGGAAGAAAAATCTTTCATCCAAGAGGAATATCCCATGTGTCAAAATATTTCTATCGACTATGGCATCATGGAAAAGGCTGACAATGCCTACATGCTGCTGGCCGATTTCGGCTGGTCAGACCTCGGAACCTGGGGCGCACTTTACGATTTGGCAGAAAAAGACGACGACCACAATGCTGCCCTGAAATGTCCTTCGCTTTTCATCGAAAGCACCGACAATCTGGTAACGCTCCAAGACGGCAAACTGGCTGTGATTCAAGGTCTTAAAGACTACATCGTTGTCGAATCCGACAATGTTTTGATGATTTGCCAAAAGTCCGAAGAACAGCGTATCAAGCAATTTGTGGCGGATGTAAACATGAAGTTTGGCGACAAATTTCGTTAGAGTGTAGTTATTAACCCCTGAGTTCCGGATAAGAAAAGTGTTAAAAAATTGTGATTACATGAAAAAGATTTGTATCTTTGACGCCAAATATAGTCGTCGCGAGGTTTCGACTGCGCAAAAACGAAAGTATAATAAAACGAAATAAAAGTTAAACAGATGGTAGGTAATAAGCATAGAACAGTCATAACTTCCTCATTATCAGTGGTTTACGGGGGGGGGGGGGTAAATTCCCTCGCATTAGCCGACATGCGCTATCGCGTCTATGTGTCCACGCGCTTCCCGCGTTAAGCCCCACTTTCACAAACATACCGGCAAGCCGTAATGGGACTTTCGAGTCTTGTTGCGGCTTGTTGTGTAGCTTGCAATTGGCGGTAGGCGTATTCGCAGGGGGTGTCTCCGCTCCGCAAAGCGGGCGTTAGACCGCTTTGCGGAGCGGAGACACCCCCTGCGAACAATGAACAATGAACAATTAATAATGAACAATCATAAGACAATAAATGGAACACGCAAGGGGATGATTAGCCCCCATCCCGTTAGGGATGGGCAGCTCGGTAGAAATGACAACGCATCACGCGCACCCGCATGTAGGCATGCGACCCCATTTTCATCGTCCCGCAGGGACGGGATGTGCATAACCGTAGGTGGAGCGCAGCGCAACCTACGGAAAAAGGCGCCCTCACTCACCTTAGCCCTGCAAGGGCGGGATTATGATAATGCCGCCCCTGCGGGGCTAGGGGTCGTATCGCCCACCAAAACCGTAGGTTGCGCTGCGCTCCACCTACGGTTATGCACATCCCGTCCCTGCGGGACGATGCCCCATGCGAACAATGAATAATGAACAATGAACAACAAAAGAACAATAATTACAAACAACAAAATTTTAGAAAAGATGACAACAAAAAACATTTTTTTTTGCCTGCTCGGCCTGGTGGCCTTGAGCAGCAGTTGCGCAACCGATTTGTATCAAAACAATCCGGTGCAGAGTAGTGGGAGAGAGATTTCCTTCAAGACATTCGCGGACAAACAGCTGCGAGCAAGTGTAACCACCACAGGATCGATGACTTCGTTCACCACCTCGGCATGGAGCCATCCCGCAGCCAGCGCTTATGATAGTTATGTGCTGAACGGCGTGACTGTAACACGCAGCGAAGATGGTAGCGCTACTACTTGGGACTATTTCCCGAAAGCCAGCTGGCCGACAAAAGACTCGGTCGATTTCTTCGCTTACTCGCCCGCGTCAAGTGTGAATGTAACAGCAGGTTTGAAACAGGCTTCCACAGCCACGCCGCCTCCTGTCGCCGGCCCCGAGATTCAATACACCGTGCCCGGATGGGTAGGCGGCAGTCGTCCGATTGACCAACAAGAGGATTTTATGGTTACAAAAAGTGTAGACTTGACTTTTGCAAGCAGCCCAACCGTCCAATTGAATTTCAAGCACGCCCTGTCGCGGATTGTGTTTAAGGCTCAAAATCAGAACAAAAACAAGACGTATGTGATTAAAGAATTGGCGTTGAGTAAATTGAAATCGAAAGGAACGCTCAACCTGTTGGATTCGGTACCGAATGGAGCGAATAGTTTTGCTCATACTGCGGGAGCATACGATGTTGCTTGGAAAGCACAACACGATTCGGTTACATACAAAGTGGATCTTGGGAGCACAAATGTGCTTGTGCCTTACGGCACCGGCACTGCGAGTAGCGATTATACCGATGTTACCAATGCGAGTAACGGTTTGATGGTGCTGCCGCAGGAAACCGTCTTAGGAGCCTTCACCGGCAGCACGCCGGAATATGGCTCTGTCGCCGAAATAGCCGCTACTCCGGCAGATGCATCCTATTTGTACGCCACCATTGCCGAAGTGGATTATCTCACGAACGACACTGTGAATAAGCGTCAGGTAGTTTTCCGGTTGCACGACCCGGCAAATAAAGCGCAAGGCATCGTGTTTGAAGCTGGCAGGCAATATACGTTTTTGCTGACGCTGGGCTTGGACGGCGAAGAAATTGCGTTCTCTATTCCGTCAGTGGAAGGCTTTAACACGGATGCGGTGGTAAATGCGCCGCCGGTTGTTGCACCTGTCGTCTATGCGCTCGGAGATTTATATCCGGACGCAACTGCGCCTCACGGCGTGGTGCTGACTGTCGATGCTACCGGAAAACATGGTACAATAATTGTCCCGTTCAAGCTCACTACGCAATCTGCCACAGGCACCCCCATTCCATGGGCCAGCGCTACGGAAAGTGCTCGTGATTATGCTATACGGGCTTACATCGCCGCAGGCAGCACGTGGACAGGGGCCAACAGCTACCCGATATTTGAACAGCTGGGTGTGTATTACGGCAACGCCGACCCAAGTACTTGGCCGACGCACGCATTCGCAAACTGGGATGATTTAGCTCTCTTGTCACCAGCTACTCGAATGGTAACGGTGGGTGATGATAAGGAGCTGCATCTAAAACAAAGTTTAGGTGTAACAACCTTTTTAACACCCTTAGTCAATTTAATCATAAGCATGGGGGTGATTGAGCCAAATCCCGGCCAAGCACAATTCTTTCATCTATGGGGGGGACAGATGACCAACTGGACCCCGATGCCGCCCGACGGAGACGATGTAGACGAAGAGTATACCTGGGACGCATCTACACCGATGCTTCATGGCGGCCTGGACGGGGGCGCCGAGCTACTATGGAATATGCTTGCAGCGCCGCTATTTAGAGCGCCGCTGACCCATTTTAGCGCAGATGAAGATTACGTACTACTGCTTATTGAGTCGTTTTAACCGCGCTGTAGGTTGCGGTCTTGAACTGTGATTCGTGTGATTTTTGTGATGGGCTATGATTTTTTAGAGAATCATAGCCCGTCATGTAATACCGCTAATGGGCTTCCAGCCAATTAGCACCTACGCCACATTCGGCAATCAGTGGCACTTTTAGTGTTACTGATTGTTCCATTTCATCGACAACAATTTTTCGCACACGTTCTAATTCATCAATGTAAACATTGAAATTCAGTTCGTCGTGCACCTGCATAATCATTTGTGAGCGCAGGTTTTCCTCCTTGAAACGGCGATGGATGCGCACCATGGCTACTTTGATGATGTCTGCCGCCGAACCTTGAATCGGCGCATTGATGGCGTTGCGTTCGGCATAACTGCGCACCACCGAATTGAGGGAGTGAATATCGGGTAGAAAACGTTTGCGATGCAAAAGCGTTTCCACATAGCCGTTTTCGCGCGCCACTTCGATGCTTTTGTCCATGTAGGTTTTCACACCCGGGAACGTCGCGAAATAGCCGTCGATTAACTCTTTGGCTTCGACACGTGAAACCCGCAACTGTTCGCTCAATCCAAACACGGAAATACCATATATAATACCAAAATTCGCCGTCTTGGCTTTGCGACGCATATCCTTAGTAACCTCATTTACAGGCACATTGAAAATTTTCGCCGCCGTTGCCGCGTGAATATCCAGTCCACTGTGAAACGCTTCCAGCATATTGGCATCCTCGCTCAGATGCGCCATGATGCGTAACTCAATTTGCGAATAGTCGGCCGACAAAAACACACAGCCGTTGTCGGGAATAAACGCCTTCCGGATTTCGCGTCCTTCGGCGTCGCGCACAGGGATGTTTTGCATGTTGGGATTCGTCGAACTGAGTCGCCCGGTCGAAGTTGTCGCCTGATTGTAAGTCGTGTGCACCTTGCCGTCCAACGGACTAATCAACTGCGGCAGAGCGTCCACGTAAGTAGACAGGAGTTTTTTGAATTTGCGATACTCCAAGATTTTTTCGACTGCGGGGTGCTTGTCGATTAGTTTTTCAAGCACATCTTCGCCGGTGGAATATTGTCCACCCCTTGTTTTTTTGGATTTTTCGACTATTTTCAGTTCGTCAAACAGCACTTCGCCAACCACTTTTGGTGAACTCACATTGAACGAATGCCCTACCATGCTAAAAATCTCATCTTCGATGCGACGTAGATGTTCGGTCAGCAAAACGGACGAATCTTTGAGTGCTAATCCGTCTACACGCACGCCGGTTGCTTCCATGTCTGCCAAAACAGGCATCAAGGGCATTTCAATATTATAAAACAGGCTATCCAAATTTTCTTTAGCGAGCTGTTTTTCAAAATGACATTTCAATTTCAAGGTAACATCCGCATCTTCCGCCGCATAATCGACCAGCGTGCGCATCGGCACCTGGCGCATATTCAACTGATTTTTGCCCTTGTCGCCAATCAAATCTTCGATGTGAATGGTTTGATATTGCAGATAGGTTTCTGCCAAATAATTCAGGTTGTGACGGTATTCGGGATTTATCAAATAGTGTGCGAGCATCGTGTCAAACATCGGCCCATCGACCCGCACGCCGTATTTTCGCATCACGTTGATGTCGTATTTCAAATTTTGACCAATCTTCAAAATGGTCAAATCTTCCAAAACGCCTTTGAGCAAGTCGACTGTTTTTTGTGCCTCGTCACGTTTCGACGACGTCGGAATGAAATATGCCTCGCCCGATTCTAAGGCAAACGACATGCCGACCAATTCAGCGGTCAAAGGGTCTAATCCGGTCGTTTCCGTGTCGAATGCACAAAATTTCTGTGCCTCAATTTTCCGAATGAAATCGGCGATGTCAGCCTCACTATCCAGCAAAGTGTAGGTATGCGGCACCGATTTGAGGGTGCTGAGATTGGAATAGAGTTCTTCTCTTTGGGGGGAATTGGAGGGGGCTGCCGTATTTGCCGGTTCAAACATATCAAACAACGACAATTGCGCCGATGGTTTGGGGTGTGAGGTAGAAGGTGAAGGGTAAAGGGTGTTTGACCCTTGACCATTAACCTTTTCCCCTTTGTTAGCAAATACGCGATTCGCCAATTGTCGAAATTCCAGTTCATCAAACAGTTTTCGCAATTCAGGCGCATTAATTTCTTTTCTTCGTAATTCTTCCGGATTAAAATCAATCGGGACATCTGTTTTGATGGTTGCCAAAAATTTGGAAAAGCGGATCATCTCCTCATTTTTTTCAACATTATCTTTCAAAGCGCCTTTCAGTTGAGCGGTGTTTGCCAGCAAATTTTCTATAGTGCCGAATTGGGAGATTAGTTTTTTCGCCGTCACTTCGCCTACGCCCGGACAGCCCGGTATGTTGTCAGATTTGTCGCCCATAAGTCCAAGATAGTCAATCATTTGCAGCGGATTTGTCAGGCTGTATTTTTCCAAAACTTCCTTCACGCCCATCACCTCAAAATCGTTCCCGAGGTGTTTGGGCTTATAAATGAAGATATCAGGCTCCACTAACTGCGCATAATCTTTGTCGGGCGTCATCATGAATACTTGATACTTGGCTTGATATTCAGCGGTGGCTTTCTTTGCAATCGTCCCAATCACATCATCCGCCTCAAAGCCCGGAACCTCTAAAAGGGGAATATTGTATGCGCGAATAATGTCCTTGATAATGGGCACAGATTGTCGAACCACTTCCGGTGTTTCCTCGCGCTGCGCCTTGTAAGCTTCAAAAGCCTCGTGGCGAAACGTTGGCCCCGCCGGGTCGAACGCCACGCCGATATGCGTCGGATTTTCTTTCTTGAGCACGTCTTCCAACGTGTTCACAAAACCCATCACCGCCGAGGTGTTGAATCCCTTTGAATTGACACGCGGCATCTTAATCAACGCGTAATAGGCCCGATAAATCAGCGCGTAAGCGTCCAGTAGAAATAGTTTTTCCATAATTTCACAGGTATTTTTTCAGAATTTCCTCTTTTTGCTTCGGAAATTCCGCTAATTGTTGTTCCAATTCGCTTATTTGCGTTTCGATTTTTTCGATTTCGGAAACGATTTTTTGCTGCTCGGAAAGAGGGGGGACTTTTATTTTTATTCCTTTTATTCTATCAATAGATGCTCTGAGTGTTCTTGAAAAGCCAAAAGCAATACCTTCTTTATTAAGAATCCAAGATAAATATTTTGGTAAGATTTCATTGCCAATAACGCGCAATACGCCACAATGGTCGGTAGGATAAAAAGGCTTATTGGCAGGCATAAAATTTACCATCCAATCACCATCAATTCCCCAAAGCACAGACGGAGTCGAAAAATCTTCAATTAAAAGTTTATTGACATATCCAAAAGGCGCGAAAACGTTCGCACTAAAAACAGGTATTTCGCCATTTATTACAACCTCATCAGATAATACTCTTTTCCCTATCGAAATATCAAAATTTTTGTCGTCCAATAATCTCAAAGTCCTATCAGCTTTTAAATTAACATCAGTAAATTTCTGTTCTATTTCATTTTTCAATTTTTTAACTTTTTCTTTCGCCTTTGTTTCTTTCTTTTCCAACACTTCGATTTCAGCAACAATTTTTTCTTGTATTTCTTTGGGTGGAAGAGGAATTTTTATTTCATTGATTATACCGGATAAATTATTTATGTTTGAGCCTGTTCCTAAATCTCTGATTTGTTGTCTTAATACAGAATTTAACAGTTGAAAAAGATATTTCGACATCACATTTTCTTTTGCGCGAATTATTCCCATAAAACCACCTGCCAAATAGTTTGTATCATTTTCAATAAATGCAACTTTACCTAAATGTTCTTTGCTGCCACTCGAAAAACACATGAAAATATCATTTTTTTTCAAAATCTTTTCTTCGGGAACGTTAAAATCCTCTTGAAGATATATCTCTTTTTTCAATTCAAAACTTCCGCCTAATGTCACATTATCAGCCGTTAAAACAATATTTGGTGTTGACTCCAGTATTTGGTCGCTTTTAGAATAGGTTATTCCTCGTATTATATCGGCAACTTTACCAAACTCTATTTCATTCCATTTTGTTGAAATTTTTATCTTCTTTTTTACATTGAAGACTAATGATTTATCAAAATCCTTACGATTGAATGTAAGCATATCTACCAAATCAACATAAGACACATTATTTTTTAACGTTTCGTCAATTTCCAAAACATCATTACCAATAAATGCGTTATGAATATATGTGCTTGCCTTTTGAGGATTATTCAATGATTTATTATCAAATAATTTTGTACAATTCTCAATTGTAGAACGTCTATTGACAGGATGCATTCCTTCGCTCCCTCTTGTGTCCGAAAAATAATATCCTAAAAATAATTTCTCATCATTTTTTTGACCACTATTTATTACTACGACATTTTTCTGCGGATACGCAAGGACAAAATAATAAAATTTTTCGGGATCAACTTCAGTTTCTCCTGTATGTTCAATATATTTTTTTACGGGCTTTTCTATGCCGTAGATAGTTAAATCCTCGTGTGTTTTTGGATAGTTTTCAGCAATATGGTAAGCCGATTTTTTAATGCGTTGAACAATCGCATCACTACGACGACGTAAAAACAAGACAACAGTCTTCGTGTTTGTTGCCATAAAAGCTTTATCTCCAAATTGTGCAATTGCCACAATGTCAAAATATTGCAAAATGATTTCACGGGCTTTAGTGTAAATTCCCGTATTGTTGAGAATAGAACTTGGGAATATAATTCCGGCTACGCCTCCATCTTTGAGCAACTGCTTGGTGCGCTCTACAAACAAACATTCAATATCATCGCTATTGTCGGTAAGATATTTATAAAGCGAGAACTCATCTTGTGCACCAATGTATTCCAAATCATCTTTCACATCTTCAACCGAATACGGCGGGTTAGACACAATGACAGAAAATTTATTTTTAGAAGAGTCTGTCGTATTTGTATTTTGTTCTAACAAACCGGCATAAGATTTAGGTGGGTTTATTAAACTATCCAAGCCATCGCCGTGAACGACTTGCGCCAAACCATCACCATAAAAATAGCAACCAACTTTTGCGTTCACTAAGCGATAATCTTTCTCTATGCCATAGACATAAGTTGCTGCCCACGAATAAGGGTTCACTTTCCAACCATTTACTTCACTAATGGCTTTTGGATAATATTTTTTTGTGTCTAAATCATTGATAATATCTTGGTATTCTTCGAGTATTTCTGTGATAAAATGCCCGCTACCAGCAGCATAATCAATCACAGCCGGAAGTTTGGGCACTTCTTGATTAGCCTCCTGCTCTACCATTGATTTCAAAGGCAACGATTTGATGATAAATTTCGCCACTGGCGGAGGTGTAAAATATTGTCCTGCTTCTTGTTTCAATCCCGTTGTAAGCAACAGTTCAAAAAACTCACTCAAATAACGTTGTTTACGGGGATATCGGATTTGATATTGCTCCAATAATTGCACAACCTCTTTCAAAACACGATGATTTTGCTCGAAATCATTATCATCCAGCACACTTTTTATATCGAACAGCTTGTTGAATTTCAGAAATTTCTTCTTTGCTTTCCTGAGTTCATCACTATTATCTGCCTTGAAATCAGCATCTTCTATGCCTTCGATTTCTTTTTTAAGAAATTCATACAATCCATTTTTATGAAGCCTATACAGTCGCACCTGAAAATCAACCGGGTCATCGTCCTCACGCCAATGAAACTCCAATTCATCGGTATCGCGTTTGGCTTCATCATAAAGTTTGGCCAGAAACAAGTTGAAAATCACATTAAATGCGTTTGGCTTATCCGATACTGAATGCTTACGCAAAATAGAAGCAAATTCATTAAACAGTTTTTTTCCTTCAGCTTCGGTCAGCTCTTTCAAATCAGCTTTTGTAAATTTTCTGAGCTGAAAATTTTCAGGCTGCGAAAAATTTTGTGTCGTTTGGCTGTCACATCGGATTTTATCGCCGTAATGGATGCGTTGATTTTTAGTGTCTATTTCAATCAAATAGCCGTTATTTTGGACATAAATCTTTTGGAAAATGCCGACAGCGTTTTCCTTGGGAGTAAATCCCAATACACTCATGAGGTTTTTATAATCCATTATGATTCGTTATGATAATCCTTCTAGGTTGCAAAGATAGCACTTTATTTCAAATCTGACAACTACTTTGCAACAAAAAAATCGTCATTCGTAATTTTTAATTCATAATTGTTTCGTATCTTTGCAGCGAGATTTATGTTAGAAAAAATCACATATCCGGTCGAAAAAGAATTGAACGCGTTCAGTAAGCTCTACACAGCGGCTCTGAACAGCCGTATCACGCATTTTCAATTCATGTTGGATTTCATTTCCAAGAAAAAAGGGAAACGCATCCGACCGCTTATCCTCATTTTATCTGCTAAGTTGTGCGGCGAGCCGACCCACCAGACGTTGGAATATGCGGTGGTTCTTGAACTGTTGCACACGGCTACGCTGATTCACGACGATGTGGTGGACAACACCCGAGAACGACGTGGTCAACCCTCTGTGATGTCGGAATACGACAATCGGGCGGCTGTGCTGCTGGGCGATTATATTCTGGCACAAGCCATTGAGCTTGGTGTGAAGACGGAAAATCTGACCGCCCTCAAAATCATGGCCAATCTAGCGCAAAATATGTCGGACGGCGAACTATCACAGCTGATTGCCGCTTCCGAACTGATTGTGGACGAAAAACGCTATTTGGATGTCATTCGCAAAAAAACGGCGGTATTGCTGTCGTCCTGCTCGGAAATGGGCGCATTGTCGGTGAATGCTGACGCTGAAACCACGAAAATCCTTCATGCTATCGGCGAAAATTTGGGTATGTGCTTTCAAATACGCGACGATATTTTTGACTATTTTGAGCAAGGCGATCTCGGCAAACCGACCGGCAACGACATTCGTGAAGGCAAAATCACCCTCCCGCTGATTTACGCGTTGCAAACAGCCCCAAAAGAACATGCCGATGCGGTGCTAAACATTATCCGGAGCCGCGATTTTTCGCCCGAAAATGTTCAACAAATCATCCGGTTTACAAAAGCACATCACGGCATTGAGTACGCTCAAGCAAAGATGCAAACCATTAAAAATGAAACGATTAGCCTGCTGAATCGCTTTCCGGACTCCGACACAAAATCCGCAATGATGCTGCTGATTGATTACATCATTGGGCGGGAGAAATAAGTTTTTCTAAATTTAAGCGAGCAAGGCTTCATATCGCTCTGATTTTAAATGATTTGCGCGTCAAAATTTCGGTGACACTTTAATTCCTAATCTTTCCACATTTTACGAAATAACCTGAGTCCCGGATAAACTATGGGATTGTTTCAGAAGTGAAATGACCCTGATTGTAAAAGAAAATATAATGCCGGTAATGTTAAATCTGCTAAATAATGTGTGATTATATGAAAATAGTTTGTATCTTTGTAAATTAATGTGCGACTTTCGCCAATCAATTGGAATACGACAAATGGTAAGCAACAAAAAAACATTGCTCGTAACTCCCTCATTGTCAGTAACTTACGGGGGGGGGGGGGGGGAAAAATCCCTTGCATAGAAACCCCGGCGCAGGAGCTTTTTGGGTCCCGCGGGATCCCGGGGTAAAAAAAATTTTTCAAAAAAATACCGGCAAGCGGAAACGGGATTTCCGATCTTTGTGGCGGTTTTTT
>BNTP01000033.1 GCA_025996695.1 Bacteroidia bacterium
CATAAGTGTTTCATGTTCGCCAATAGCGAGACCAAGAGTAGTTTTGTTGAGCGAAATCTCCCTTACAGGGTTGCTCGTGTCGCTCTCACTGCAACCGCTGAACACTGCCAGCGTTGCCAAAAGAATTTAAATAAATCTTTTTCATGTTATTTCAAAATAATTTTGTACCTTTGTATCTTCATTAATAAAAAAAAATACAAACATGAAAATTACCAAAAATGCAATTGTGTCTTTAGGATACAAATTGTTTGTGGAAGACGACGATGCGAAAAAAGAGTTGATGGAAGAAACAACTCCCGACCATCCCTTGACGTTTATGTGCGGCATAGGCATGATGTTGGACGCGTTTGAAAAGAATTTGGACGGCTTGCAAGTCGGCGACAAGTTTGCGTTTAAGCTCACTCCGGCAGAGGCTTATGGCGAATTTGTCGACGAAAATGTGATCGAATTGCCTAAAAACTTGTTTGAAATCGACGGCAAATTCGACGCTGCGCAAGTCGTAGAGGGAGCAACATTGCCCATGATGGACGACCAGGGTAATCGCTTGCAAGGTTCGGTCATGGAAGTGAAAGCCGACGTAGTAGTCATGGATTTCAACCATCCGTTAGCAGGGGAAACCTTGCAATTTGAAGGCGAAATCTTGGACGTGCACGAACCAACCCCGGAAGAAATCGCTGCTTTGACGCAAGGTGGTGGGTGCGGCTGTGGCTGTGGGGACGATTGCAAGTGTGACGAAGAAAATAGTTGCGGCTGCAACTGCTAACTTATATGAATACATTTGGAAATCGGTTTCGTTTAACATCTTTTGGAGAATCGCACGGAGAAGCGATTGGGGGCGTTATTGACGGTTGTCCTGCCGGTATTCATGTCGATAAAAATTTCATTCAGAGCGAATTGAATCGGCGCAAGCCGGGTCAGTCCGCTTTGACTACTTCGCGTCAAGAGGGGGATCAAGTGGAATTTTTGTCGGGCATTTTCGACGGCAAAACCACAGGCACGCCGATTGGCTTTATGGTTCGCAACAGCAATCAGCACTCGTCGGATTACGACAATCTGAAAACGCAGTATCGCCCGTCGCATGCCGATTTCACCTATCAAACAAAGTATGGTGTGCGCGACCATCGCGGCGGCGGACGCTCGTCGGCCCGCGAAACAATCGCCCGCGTGGTGGGTGGCGCGTTGGCAAAATTGGTGTTGCAATCTAAAGGCGTTTCTATTACGGCTTATACGTCGCAAGTGGGTGAAATTCGACTTGCACAGAACTATCAACAATTAGACTTCAGCCAAATAGAATCTAATCCGGTGCGCTGTCCTGATGCTCACGTGGCTCAACAGATGATTGAATTGATTCAGCAGGTGAAAAGCGAAGGCGACACCATCGGCGGGGTCATTTCCTGCGTCTGTCAAGGCGTGCCGGTCGGTTTAGGCGAACCCGTTTTCGGCAAATTGCACGCCGCCTTAGGAAACGCGATGCTCAGCATCAATGCTGCCAAAGGATTCGACTACGGCATGGGCTTCGATGGCGTTCATCAACGCGGTTCGGAGGTCAACGACCTGTTTTGCACGCGCGACGACGGCAGTATTGGTACGCTGACAAACAATTCCGGAGGCATTCAGGGCGGCATTTCCAACGGTGAAGACATCTATTTTCGGGTGGCGTTCAAGCCTGTGGCCACCCTGTTAAAACCTCAACCGACGGTGGACGCTTTTGGCAACACGACTGTCCTGACAGTGAACGGTCGACACGACCCGTGTGTTCTTCCGCGTGCCGTTCCTATCGTGGAAGCGATGGCGGCAATGACTATTCTTGATTATTTATTATGAAACATCGCTCACGATTCGGGATAGCGACACTATTTTGGCAATGAAATGTCCCTGATTGTAAAAAAATATCATGGTAATACGCGAAATCTTTCAAATAATGTTTGATTATAAAAAAATTGTTTGTACCTTTGCCATCGAATCATGTATTAGTTAAATGAGGCAGACAAAAAATAACGCACGTAACTTGCTCATTATCAGCAACTTAAATGGGGGGGGGGGGGTAAATCCCTCATTTTCAGCACGTTACGCGTGCCGACTTAGCCTTTGCGCGCATCCCGCGCTAAACAATTTTTCACACACATACAAGCAAGCCGCAACAGGACAATCGTGTCTTGTTGCGGCTTGTTGCGTACTTGCGAACAATGAACAATGAACAATGAACAATGAATAATGAACAATAAATTAAAAATAGAGTACAAACAACAAAAAATTAAATTAAGCATGAAAGCAAAAAACATGTGTTTTGGCCTGCTCGGCCTGGTGGCCTTGAGCAGCAGTTGTGCGACCGATTTGTATCAAAGCAATCCGGTGCAGAGTAGTTCTCCGGAGATTTCCTTCAAGACGTTCGCGGACAAACAGCTGCGAGCAAGTGTAACCACCGCAGGGTCGATGACTTCGTTCACCACCTCGGCGTGGAGCCATACTGACGGTGCGGTCAGTGCAGCGAATCCTTACAACGGTTATGTGCTGAATGGTGTAACTGTAACACGCAGCGAAGCGAGCGGGGCTCCTACTTGGGACTATTTCCCAAAAGCCAGCTGGCCGGCAAGAGATTCCGTCGATTTCTTCGCTTACTCGCCCGCGTCAAGTGTGAATGTAACAGCCGGTCTGAAAAGGAATACGTCCACGCTCCCTCCTGTTGCCGGTCCAGAGATTCAATACACCGTGCCTGGATGGGTCGGTGGCAGTCGTCCGATTGACCAGCAAGAGGATTTTATGGTTACAAAAAGTGTGGATTTGACTTATGAGCCAAGCAGTCCAACCGTGCAATTGAATTTCAAGCACGCCCTGTCGCGGATTGTTTTCAAGGCTCAAAATCAGAACAAAAACAAGACGTATGTGATTAAAGAATTGGCTTTGAGTAAGTTGAAATCGAAGGGAACGCTCAACTTGTTGGATTCGGTACCGAATGGAGCAGATCCATTTACGCATCTCGCTGGAGCATACGACGTTGCTTGGAAAGCACAACACGATTCGGTAACTTATAAGGTGGATCTTGGGAGCACGAATGTGCTCGTGCCTTACGGCACCGGCACTGCGAGTAGCGATTACACCGCGATAACCAATGCGAGTAACGGTCTGATGGTGTTGCCGCAAGAAACTGTGTTGGGAGCCTTCACCGGCAGCACGCCGGAATATGGCACGGTCGCCGAAATAGACCCTCTTCTGCCGGATGCTTCCTATTTGTACGCCACCATTGCCGAAGTAGATTATCTCACCAACGACACGGTGAACAGGCGTCAGGTAGTTTTTCGCCTGCACGACCCAGCGAATAAAGCGCAAGGCATCGTGTTTGAAGCAGGCAGGCAATACACGTTTTTGCTGACGCTGGGCTTGGACGGCGAAGAAATTGTGTTCTCTATTCCGACGGTGGAAGGCTTTAACGAGAGTGCTGTGGTGGATGCTCCAAAAGTTCCTTTCCCTTGCGGCAAACCGTTTAAAGGTTATACAACGGCAAATTACGCAAGTACAGGGATATTAAATGATCTTTGCTGGACAACGCAAAATATTACCGTAAGCACCGCTAATTCGACGGATACTTATCCGGGTAGAACAACAACGGGAGAGCGCGGTTTTTATTACCCATGGAATGAGGCTGCCGACGCATGTGCGGCACTTGGTGTAGACTGGACGGTGCCTGATGATAATCAGTGGACCGCTTTGATGAATGAATTCAGCACATTAACTGCCGGTATCGGTACGAGCGGAATTACCGCTGCTCTACAGAGTGTTTGGAACAGTGGCGCAGCTTTGGCTGGCCGGTCTTTAAGCGGAAGTTATGGCGAATGGGACTACATGGGAATCTGGCCGAGTAGTGGTCTGACTGACGAGTTTGTGGTTTACGCTGCTCCACCGGGCTCCGGCTGGGGCGGGCCTGCGCATGGTCCTGGTATTATTACTACGGTTAGGTGCGTGCGCAGCATATAGTTGTCTGAACTGTGATTCGTATGATGTGTATGATGGACTATGATTTTGTAGAGAATCATAGCCCATCATACACATCACTTTTAATTTATTTGATTATCGCCTCCACCGCAAGGCGGTAAGAATCAAGTCCAAATCCGGCTATCACCCCTTTGCAGACGCTGGTAATGAGCGAAAGATGTCGATAATCTTCGCGCGCATGCACATTGGATATATGCACCTCCACCACAGGCGTATTCACCGCCTTGATGGCATCGTGAATGGCAACAGAGGTATGCGTATAGCCTCCGGCATTCAAAATAATGCCGTCGAACGAAAATCCGACTTCATGAATTTTGTTGATGATTTCACCCTCCACATTCGACTGATAATAAGACAGTTCAATGTCCGGATACTGTTTTTTCAGCACCTCCAAATACGATAAAAAGGATTCAGAACCATAAACACCCGGTTCGCGCACGCCCAATAAATTCAAATTGGGGCCATTGATAATTTGTATTTTCATAAGTCATAAATTTTTACTATCTTTGGGGACAAAATTACAACTATTTTTTGAATTAGGGTATAAAAAATGAAAATTGAATCAAATGCGTCTCTGTCACAATCGTATCGTTCCTATTTGATGCTGGAAAAATCCTTGTCCGGAAATTCGGTGGATGCTTATATGGACGATTTGACGAAATTATTGGCTTTTCTTGCCGACTGGAATGTAACAGCGCAAGAGGCGCGGTTGACAGATTTGCAGGCAATGACGAGCACTTTGTACGATTTGGGCATCAATCCGCGTTCACAAGCGCGTATTCTGTCGGGGATTCGCTCGTTTTATAAATATCTGTTGCTGGAAAAATACATCGAATCCGACCCTACCGAATTGCTGGAATCGCCCAAAATTGGTTTGAAATTGCCTGTTTTCCTGACTTTGGAGGAAGTCAATGCCACGCTGGCGGCTGTCGACTTGTCGCAATCTGAAGGGCAACGCAACAAGGCGATTTTGGAAACCCTTTACAGCTGCGGATTGCGTGTGTCAGAATTGATTGGCTTGCGTTTTTCGGATTGTTTTTTCGACGAAGGATTTATCAAAGTGGTAGGCAAAGGCAGCAAGCAACGGCTGATTCCCATTTCCCAAGCGGCTGTGAAAGAGATTAAACTGTATCACATCGACCGGCATACAATTCCGGTGAAGCAAGGTTTTGAGGATATTTTGTTTCTGAGCCGACGTGGCACCGCCCTTTCGCGCATCATGATTTTTCATTTGGTGAAAGTCTACATCGAAGCTGCCGGTATCCACAAAAATGTCAGTCCGCACACCTTTCGCCACTCGTTTGCCACCCACTTGCTGGAAGGAGGAGCCAATCTGCGCGCCATTCAAGCCATGCTGGGGCACGAAAAAATCACTACCACCGAAATATACACGCACCTCGACCGTGATTACCTCCGTAGCGAGATTCTTGAACATCACCCGCGACATAATATGAATGTCCTACGGACAATCTAATTGCCGTTAGGGCATCCATATCAATAGACGAATACACCGAGCCAATTTGAAATGCAAAGTCCGCGCATTATTTTCTATTGTTTTTAACTTTCAAGATTTTTTTCGTACCTTTGCGGTTTCTATGAAAGGAAGGATTACATATTTATTAGCCCTGTTTGGCGTTCTTTTGGGGAATTTCGTACTCCAAAAACCGCTTTTCATGCTCTATAATACTACTTTTTCAAAAGAGTGCACTTGGGGCGATTACTTGCAGGTCATGCTTCACGGACTGAAATTAGACAGTTCGATGGCGGCTTATGTGGTGGCGATTCCTTTTTTGTTGGTCATCGCGACTATTTGGTTGCCAAAAATGAATCTGCGGAAAATTCTACCTGCTTATTATGGACTTATTTCCTTTTTGATTGCTGCTGCTTTTGTAATTGATACGTCGTTGTATGTTTTTTGGAATTTCAAATTAGATGCGACGATTCTTTTTTATATGGATTCTCCCTCTAATATGGTCGCCAGTGAGCCGATGTGGTTCTTTGTGTTGCGATTTTTAGTTGCGATTCTTTGGGCGGGCGGGCTTTATTGGGTGTTGATGCAAGTGACGCCGGGGGGGGGGGAAGTTAGAGAAGTTAAAGAAGTTAGAGGAGGGAGTGTTTGTCAGTGGGTTAGGACAGGAGTGATGATTTTGGTGGGGGGATTGCTGTTTGTATGTATCCGTGGCGGGGTTACGGAATCGACATCTAATATTGGGCGGGCCTATTTTAGCGACAATCAATTTTTGAATCATTCGGCGGTCAATCCGGTGGCAAGTTTTTGCTATTCGTTGGGCACTACAGAAAAATATGCCGATCAGTTCAATTTTTTGCCCGAATCAGAACGGGCTGCTGCGTTTGAGGACTTGTATCCCAAAGGCGGTGAAACCGCGACGCGCTTGCTGAATACAGACCGTCCAAATGTCCTGATTATTCTCTGGGAAGGTCTTGGTGGCTGTTTTACAGAGGCGATTGGTGGCGATTCTACTATCACGCCCCGTTTCAATCACTTGGTGAAAGAGGGGGTCTATTTTGCTAATTATTATTCAAACAGTTTTCGTACCGACCGTGGTACATTGGCGGCATTGAGTGGTTATCCGGCGTTTCCAACCCTATCGGTGATGAAATTGCCGGCGAAAAGTCGCACGTTGCCCGCTATTGCCAAAAGTTTGGTGCAAGCAGGCTATGCAACCGATTTTTTGTATGGCGGCGACATTGATTTCACGAATATGCAAAGCTATTTGCGCAGCACAGGCTATCAACACGTCACGTCGGACAAAGATTTTAGCTTGAAAGAGCAACAAAGCAATGCGTGGGGCGTGAATGACGACATCACGTTTGAACATTTATATCAAGTGATTCAAAAACGTGCAAATGCGCCAAGCGATAAACCGTGGCATACGGGCTTCTTAACATTGAGCAGTCACGAGCCATTTAAGGTGCCTTACAACCGGCCGACTGTCAGTGCGGACGTGACAAATCCCCAAGAAAACGTCCTCAATGCATTTGCTTACACAGATGATATCTTGGGGCGTTTTATTGACAAGTTGAAAACCACCCCTGCTTGGGAAAATTTGATGATTGTGATCATTCCTGATCATGGTTTTTCTTATCCAAAGCAGTTGACCTCGCATGACCCTGATTTTTTTCACACGCCGATGTTGTGGATTGGCGGGGCGGTGAAAGAGCCGATGCAAGTGGATAAAATACTCAATCAGACAGATTTAGCCGCTACTTTGCTCGCACAACTAAATCTGCCGCATGCCGATTTCGAATGGAGCCGCGATATTTTCAGCACAGCCTACACCTATCCGTTTGCCTTTTTCTCGTTTAACAATGGCTTCGGATTTAAGGATAGCTCTGGGGTGAGTGTTTTTGATAACAATGCCGAAAAATGGATTTTTGAACAACCGACTGCCTCTACAGACCGCGAAAAGAGAGGAAAAGCAATTTTGCAAACTTTATATGATGATTTAGACCAACGATAAACAATAAAATTTAATAAAAATGACTGAGAAAACGACATTAAATATAGATAATTTCCAATGGCTTAAACGGGGTTTTGACATCATCTTTTCGTTGTGCGCCCTGCTGACCGTCTTTCCGCTTTCGTATGTGATATTTGGGCTGCTTATTAAAAGTTCGTCGGCCGGTCCCATTTTCTTTGTACAAAAACGTACAGGCTTGAATGGAAAGGACTTTAATTGCTACAAATTTCGCTCGATGCGTCTCAATAACGAGGCTCACGAGGTGCAAGCATCCCTCAATGACCCGCGAATTACCCCTTTTGGACGTTTTTTGAGACGTTCCAATTTGGATGAATTTGCACAGTTTTGGAATGTGTTGAAAGGCGATATGAGTGTGGTGGGGCCGCGTCCACACATGTTGAGACACACGGAATACTACTCCAAAATCATTGATAACTACATGGATCGCCATTGTGTAAGACCCGGCCTGACGGGTTGGGCGCAGGCGCAAGGTTTTAATGGCAGTACGCAAACCCTCGAACAAATGGCCGATCGCGTGCGGTTGGATTTGTGGTATGTGCAAAATTGGTCGTTTGGATTAGACCTGAAAATTGTTGGGATGACCATTGCTAATATGTTTAAAATCTTGAATAAAGTTTGATTTTGAGGACAGATGCTTGAAATTATTGACACCAGTCAGAACGAACGTTGGGACAAAATTGTGCGTTCTATGCACGCTTACGATTTTTATCATTTGTCGGCTTACCATCGCTTAGACACTTCCGGACAGCCGCTATTGCTTTATTGCCAAACAAACACGGATGCCTTTGCTTTGCCGATTATTGTGCGGGATATTCCCCACTCTATTTATAAGGACATCACTTCGGTGTATGGCTATGCCGGTCCGCTTTCGCAAACGGCAAATCCTTCCGCTGCTGCCATTGGCTTGTTTCATGAGGCTTTGAAGACCTGTTTTGATGCTAACCGGATTGTCAGCATGTTTACGCGATTGCATCCGCTGTTTCGCGGTCAATTAAACCGGCAGGCTAATTTGTTGAGTGGTTTAGGGGAAATAGTCGACTTGAATCGAACGATTGCAATTGATTTGACACTTCCGGAAGCCGAACAGCGCAGGCAGTATTCACATTCTCTCAAAAATGACATCAATCACTTAAAAAAGATTCTCACTGTAAAAGAAGCAAAAAGCAAAGCAGATATTGATGCTTTCGTCGACATTTATTATGAGAATATGAAGCGTGTAAATGCTTCTGAAACGTATTTTTTCTCTAAAGAATATTTTTATCAATTCCTTGAAACCATCGACTCAACCCTCCTGTTGGCGGTTTATAACGGACAAATAATCAGCGGTTCGTTGTTTACGGCATGTCATGGCATTGTCCAATCCCATTTAAGTGCCACGCACAGTGAGTACCTGCATTTAAGTCCCATCAAATACATTTGGGATTACATGCGCATTTTAGCTTGTGAAAACGGTAACGCTGTTTTCCATTTAGGGGGCGGTTTTGGCGGGAAAGACGATTCATTGTTTGCGTTCAAATCACAATTTTCCAAATGCCGTTTTGTTTTTCAAACAGGACGTTACATTCACAACCAAGCGTGTTATGAGCAATTAGTTGCAGAGAGATTCAACAACGAGGTGCCGTTATCTGCTTATTTTCCGCTTTACAGGTTGCATCAACTGTGATTCGTGTGATTTTTATGATGGGCTATGATACCCTGAAAAATCATAGTCTATCACAAAATCACACGAATCACAGTTCAGACCAAATTTTTCTCTTTCGCCAACTGCATCAAAAAAGCATGCGCCGCATCGTAATCATTGGAGATGACGCCGTCGAGGATGGCGTCTTTGATGGCGGTTTTTAGTTCGCCGACCATGCGGTTAGGAGGGAGGTTGAACATTTCCATGATTTGCAAACCGTCAATCGGGGGTTGAAAATTGCGCACGCGGTCTTTTTCTTCAATCTCTTTCATCTTGCTGCGCACGATTTTGAAATTGTGCAGAAAGTGGCGCACTTTATCGGGATTTTTGGACGTGATGTCGGCTTCACACAGCAACATCAGGTCATCGGTTGCATCACCGGCATCAAAGAGCAGTCGACGAATGGCGGAATCCGTCACCTCTTCGTCCGACAGGGCAATCGGGCGCATGTGCAGAGAAACCAACGCCTCCACATAGCGCAGACGGTCGTCCAAAGGAAATTTCATCCGCTGAAAAATCGACTTGAGCATTTTCTTGCCCTTGTATTCGTGTCCGTGAAACGTCCAGCCAAGCTTCGGGTCAAATCGCTTGACGCGCGGTTTGCCAATGTCGTGGAAAACAGCCGCCCATCGCAACCACAGAGAGTCGGTTGTCCGCGCCAAATTGTCCAATACCGCCAATGTGTGACTGAAATTATCTTTGTGCCCAATACCTTCCTTTGTTTCAATACCCTTCAAATCAGTGAGTTCGGGTAAAATCAATTGCAGCAAACCGGTTTGTTCCAGCAATTCAAATCCGATGGACGGACGTGGCGACAGGATAATTTTATTCAATTCGTCCACAATGCGCTCCTTAGTGATGATTTCAAGGCGCGACGCATTGCGTTCGATGGCTTCAAACGTAGCCGACTCAATGAAAAAGCCTAATTGCGTGGCAAAACGTACTGCGCGCAACATCCGCAACGGGTCGTCGCTAAACGTGATGTCGGGGTCAAGCGGCGTTTTGATGCGGCAATCCTCCAAATCCTGTGAGCCGTCGAACGGGTCAATCCAATCGCCGAAACGATTGGCATTCAAGCAAATAGCCATCGCATTAATTGTGAAATCGCGACGCTCCATGTCTTCTTGCAACGTGCCCGGCTCCACAATCGGATTGCGTGAATCGCGGGTGTAAGACTCCTTACGTGCCCCCACAAACTCAATTTCGACCTCGTTTTGGTCGCGATCGTCGTCATTGCGCGGGCTACGACCCGCAATCTCACCTGCAATCCTTCCGCGATATTTTACTTGTGCCGTCCCGTACGTTTTGAAAAAAGCAAAAGTCGCTTTTTTGCCCAACCGCTTAGCCACTTCCTGAGCCAAAACAATGCCATCGCCAACCGTCACCACATCAATGTCTTTGGACGGACGGCGCAACGCCATATCACGCACAAATCCACCTACAAGGTATGTGTCCAACCCTAATGCATCAGCAGCCTCGCTGATTATCTTGAAAACGGGTCCGGATAATTTCTCTTTTATGTCTGTCAATTCGATGTTGTCTTTTTCTTTGTTGTTTTCGTTGTCTTCGCAGCCTTCGTTGTCTTCGTTGCCTTCGTGGCCTTTACCGCTGTCGCAGGTGCTCCACGTTTGCCTTTGGCGGGCTTAGCCGGAGCTTCTTTGATGATTTTTTGACAATCGGCATAAGAGAGTTCTGCCGGCACCACGCCTTTTGGAATTTTATAGTTCGCTTTGTCAAACGAGATGTAGGGACCAAAACGACCGTTCAGCACTTGCAATTTTTCGTCTTCAGGGAACGACTTGATTAGCTTGTTGGCGTCGCGTTCTTTTTTCTCTTTAATCAACTGTTCAGCTTCTGCAATCGTGATGATGTAGGGGTCGTAGCCTTTGGGGATGGTTGTGAACGCGTTTTCATATTTCAAATACGGTCCAAAACGCCCGATAGAGGCGGTTACAGGCTTGCCATCAAGTTCGCCAACGGTGCGCGGGAGGGTGAATAAATTCAGTGCTTCCTCCAACGTGATGGTCTCGATAGACAAATTTTTCGTCAGAGAGGCAAATTGGGGTTTCTCTTCATCGTCCGCTGTTCCGATTTGCGCAAAAGGCCCGAAACGTCCGATTTTTGCGGACACTTGTTTGCCCGTTTTGGGGTCAATTCCCAAGATGCGTTCGCCAATTTTGTGCTCTGTTTTGGATGCGGCAACTTGCTCTACCACAGGATGAAACAAGTCGTAAAACTTCCTCAGCGTGTCCGTCCATTTGATGTCGCCGTCTGCTATTTTGTCGAACTCTTTTTCCAAGTCGGCAGTGAAATTATATTCCAGCACGGTTGGGAAATTTTCTGTCAAAAAGTCGTTGACCACCAAACCTGAATCGGTTGGTATCAATTTATTTTTGTCGGCACCCACGGTTTCATTTTTGATATTTTTGGTGATTGTATTATTTTTCAACACCAAAGTCGTGAAAGGACGCGCCACGCCGTCTTTGTTGCCCTTGATAACGTAATCGCGCTGTTGAATCGTTGAAATCGTTGGTGCATACGTCGACGGACGACCGATGCCTAATTCCTCCAATTTGCGTACCAAACTAGCTTCTGTGTAGCGTGGTGGCTTTTGTGTGAGGCGTTCGGCAGCTGAGGCTTCCAGCAAATTCAAAATTTCTTTCAATTTCATCGGAGGCAACAGCGATTCCATGCTTTCGTCCATCGCTTCATCGTCGGTGTCTTCCATGTAGACGCGCAAAAATCCGTCAAATTTGATGACTTCGCCGTTCATCACAAACTTCACATCGGGGCGATTGCTGATGTTCACGGTCACGGTTGTGCGTTCCAGCTCTGCATCAGCCATTTGCGACGCGATGGTGCGTTCCCAAATCAGTTTGTAAAGTCGCTGTTCCTGAGCAGTTCCCTTGACGGTGCGATTGCTCATGTAGGTGGGACGAATGGCCTCGTGCGCTTCCTGTGCGCCTTTCGACTTGGTGTGATAGTACCGAATTTTGACGTATTTGTCGCCAAATTCTTGCGTAATTTCTTCTTTGGAAGCATTCAACGCCAGGGTCGACAAATTAAGAGAGTCGGTACGCATGTAAGAAATCAATCCGGCTTCGTACAATTTTTGTGCCACAGACATGGTTTGCGCCACAGAAAAGCCGATTTTGCGAGCCGCTTCCTGTTGCAAAGTCGATGTCGTGAACGGCGCAGCGGGCGATTTCTTGCCCGGTCGCGTGTTAATATCTTCGATGGAGAATGTCGCGCTTTTCAGATTTTCGAGAAAATCCTGTGCCTCCACCTCTGTTTTGAATTTTTTGTTGAGTTCCGACTTGACAACCGTTTTGCCGTCGGGCAAGGTAAATTGCGCCTGCACGCGAAAAAAAGCTTCCGCATCAAACTTGTTAATCTCCCGTTCGCGTTCCACAATCAAGCGAACGGCAACGGATTGCACGCGTCCGGCAGACAAGGCGGGGCGAATTTTTTTCCACAGAATCGGCGATACTTCAAAGCCCACAATGCGGTCAACCACGCGGCGTGCCTGCTGTGCATCCACCAAATTGAGGTCGATTTTGCGTGGATTTTCGATGGCTTTCAGGATAGCCGGTTTCGTGATTTCGTGAAACACGATGCGCTTGGAATCGGCATCGTTCAGTCCTAAAACATCGTACAAATGCCAAGCGATGGCTTCCCCTTCGCGGTCCTCATCGGAGGCGAGCCACACCATCTGTGCCTCCTTAGCCGCTTTTTTGAGCTTTTTAACCAATTCGACCTTGTCGGGCGAAACAACATAATTGGGTTTGAAATCATGGGCGACATCCACGCTCAACTCTTTGCTTTTCAAGTCGCGGATATGACCATAACTGGACAAGACGCTGTAATCGCTCCCCAAAAATTTCTCAATGGTTTTGGCTTTCGCCGGAGATTCCACTATGACTAAATTTTTCTGCATTTTTTACCTTATTTATATACCAATTCGGCGGCAAAGTTAGTAAAAATTTGACAAAGCAAAAATTTTTATGCAATATTTTCCCATAATTAAAAAAAATGTATTACCTTTGCAGCGCAAAAATGATGGCGAGATAGCTCAGTTGGTTAGAGCGCGCGATTCATAATCGCGAGGTCGGGGGATCATGCCCCCCTCTCGCTACTCAACAGGTAAATTAATTTAATGAATGCCGGATATAATACCTAAAATTGATATGGATGCCCTACGGGCAAATAGTCCGTGGCGTTCGACCTGCTATCCCGCGAGGCTACTAACACCGGCTTTCAGGCAGTACTCGACTGCTCGTTTTTGTCTTCCTTGATGTGGAAGAGCACGATAAAAGTCTGTTTACCACTAAGACATCCATCTATGTTTTAAGCTAAAGGGAAAAACTGTTTTTCGACATTCACCACTTTATTGCCGCGCATAAAACGGTTCATATCATCCATTCGCTCTTCGTCGAACAACGATATTGTGAATATTTTATACTGCATTTTTCAAAAAAAATTATAATTATCCGCAATCATACCACTTGGCCTTCGCTCCTTGTCCCGCCAGGGGCAGAGGCGGTGCTATTTCAGCCCCATGTTTCTCAACTGCTCGGGACTCAGTCCGGTAACTGAAACAATGAGTTCCAAGTCCATCCCGTTTTCTTTCATCCGATTTGCGGTATAAAGAATACCTTGCTCAATGCCTTTCTGCATACCCTTCTCCAGACCTCTCTCCATAGCATAGTCTGCTGCCAATTCGGCACCGTAGCACCTTTCAAAACTTTTTTCGTACGCTGTCATATCTTCTTCTGTTAATGTTTCTAAATCTGTTATTTCAAACAACTCATTAAATATCTCGTCTTTTAGTTCTGCCGGTTGCTCCAACAATTCTGCCTGATGCTTTATGCAAAACATCCATTTGTCTAAATAAGTCCGCGATTCTGCTGCTGACTTGTTGAACTTTGTCAATTCGAGCGTGGTAAATTGCAATTTATCGCTTGCCTTTTCTTTCGTTTTTTCATTCAGCAGTGAATACCGATTGATGTAATAGGTACCGCTCTCCATCTTCATCCGTACAATACAAATCGTAAATTGTGTCTCGGTCTTCGGGCTTGAACCCTAACTGCTTGAGTGGCAAATGCTCAACTTTAACAATCTTTTTTTGCCCCTCCAAAACGCTGTTCAAAAAATTGAGTAACAACTTCTCACGTTTCAATTTTTAATTATTATTTTGGCATATTTAATCGCTTTGATTAAATACTCGCGACAAAGGTACGAAAAAATTATGAATTATGAATTATGAATTTGTTTTTTTTCGCGCGCGGCGTCACACCCACGCCACAAAAACCCAAAAATCAAAAAAACTAACGACCGCTTCGCGGTCGTTAGTTTTTTAATTCGTTTGCCTAAGCGAGGTCGTCCCTCCCTCGCTTTTGGCAAACTCATTTTTTTTTTATTTTTTCTTTAGCTTAAAACATAGACGGACGTCTTAGTGATAAACTAAAGGAAAAAAACTACAGCGGGAGCGCCAAGCGGAAGCCCATGCTGTTGGAGCGGGAGCCGGGCGCGGTGGCGTTGCGACCCGACACGCCGCAGTCCGACGCAGCACTGCCCCAGCCGCCGCCGCGATACATGCGGTAAGAACCGGAAGAAGCCCCCGTAGGATTGGTTGCACTGCTTGGAAATGTGTCACCATACCAATCGTAACACCATTCCCACACGTTGCCGCTCATGTCATAAATGCCCAACTCATTGGCATCTTTTGTCCCCACC